>JALQUE010000210.1 GCA_023260815.1 Roseovarius sp. | reverse complement strand
CAGAACCCATCGCCGCCGCCATCGGCGCCGGCATGCCGATCACCGATCCCACAGGGTCGATGGTGGTCGATATCGGCGGCGGCACCACCGAAGTGGCCGTCCTGTCGCTTGGCGATATCGTCTATGCGCGGTCGGTGCGTGTCGGCGGTGACCGCATGGACGAGGCGATCATCAGCTATCTGCGCCGTCAACAGAACCTGTTGGTGGGCGAATCCACCGCCGAGCGGATCAAGACCTCTATCGGCACCGCGCGGATGCCCGACGACGGGCGTGGCGCGTCGATGAAAATCCGGGGCCGCGACCTGCTGAACGGCGTGCCCAAGGAAACCGAGATCAGCCAGGCCCAGGTGGCCGAGGCGCTGGCCGAACCCGTGCAGGCGATCTGCGAGGCCGTGATGACCGCGCTCGAAGCGACCCCGCCCGATCTGGCCGCCGACATCGTGGATCGCGGCGTCATGCTCACGGGGGGCGGGGCGCTTCTGGGGGATCTGGATCTGGCGCTTCGCGAACAGACCGGGCTGGCCGTGTCGATCGCCGATGACAGCCTCAACTGCGTCGCCTTGGGCACCGGAAAGGCGCTTGAGTTCGAAAAGCAATTGCGCCACGCGATTGACTACGACAGCTGAAGCACCCACCCTTTGCATGGAAGGGGGCACCGTTGGCAAGGGACCGCGCAAAGGCTGACGACTATACCGGACCGCTCAAGCGTTTGCTGATCGGCGTCCTGGTGTTGTGCCTGATCGCCCTGTTCCTTGTATGGCGCATCGACAGCCCACGTGTCGAACGGTTCCGCGCTCAGGTGATCGACACCGTCGTGCCCAGCTTCGATTGGGCGATGGCCCCGGTCACCGCCACGGTCAACATCCTGCGGGACTTCCAAAGCTATCAGCGCATTTACCGGCAAAACCAGGAATTGCGCCGCGAATTGCAACAGATGAAAGCCTGGAAAGAGGCCGCTCTCCAGCTTGAACAGGAAAACGCCCGCCTGCTCGATCTCAACAATGTGCAGCTTGATCCGCGCCTGACCTATGTGACCGGCGTCGTGATGGCCGATAGCGGATCTCCGTTTCGCCAGTCCGTGCTGATCAATGTCGGCAGCCGCGATGGCATCGTCGATGGCTGGGCGGCGATGGACGGGCTGGGCCTTGTGGGGCGCATCTCGGGTGTGGGGGACAGGACAGCGCGGGTGGTGCTGCTGACCGACACCTCCAGCCGCATTCCCGTGACCGTGCAACCCTCTGGTCAGCGCGCCTTGCTGATCGGCGACAACAGTGCCACGCCCTATGTCGATTTCATCGAAGCCCCCGACAGGGTGCGCCCCGGCGACCGGATCCTGACATCGGGCGATGGCGGAGTGTTTCCCGCCGGTCTGCTGGTCGGGCAACTGGCCCAGGATCCCGGCGGCAGGATGCGCGCGCGCCTCTCGGCCGATTACGAACGGCTCGAATTCCTGCGGGTGCTGCGCAGCTATGGCAACGAATCCATCGGCGATCCGGGCCGCCTGATCGCGCCGGTCCGTCTGCCCGAAACCTCGGGCGGTCCCGATCCCGATCCCGCCCCGGCACCAGACACGGCTCCCCGCCCGACGGAGGCCGGCAATGGCTGAACGCAGACCCCAAAGCCGGTGGATCATGCGCGTCCTCTACGGGGTGCTTTGCCTGCTGCTGATCTTCTTTCACCTGCTGCCGTTGCAAACCCTGCCGCGTGGCTGGGCCGGGCCGGATGTCATGCTGGCCCTGACCTTCGCCTGGGTGCTCAGGCGCCCCGATTTCGTGCCGCCCCTTCTGATCGCCGGGGTGTTTCTTCTGGCCGATCTGCTGTTCCAGCGCCCGCCGGGCCTCTGGGCGGCGCTGGTGCTGCTCGGCAGCCAGACCCTGCGCGCCCGTGAACCGGGCCTGCGCGATCTGACCTTCGCGGTGGAATGGGTCAGCGTTGCCACAACCCTCGTCGCCATGACGCTCGGGTATCGCATCATCCTGGCCTTGCTGCTGGTCGATCAGGCGCCGCTCGGCCTCAGCCTGATGCAGCTTGTCGCCACGCTGATGATCTATCCGCTGGCGGCGCTGGTTTCCCATGCCATCTTCGGGGTCCGCAAGATCGCACCCGGCGACATCGACGCCCTGGAAAGCCGCGCATGAGACGTCCGCCCAAGGATAACGCCGAAAGCCTGCGCCGCATCACCCGGCGCGGCCTGATCGTGGGCGGCTCGATGGCCGGGTTCGTCGGGCTGCTGGCGCTTCGGATGCGCTTCATGCAAGTCGAACAGGCCGATCAGTTCCGCCTTCTGGCCGATGAAAACCGCATCAACATCCGCCTTATCCCGCCCGCGCGCGGGCGCATCTTCGACCGTGACGGCGCGGTGGTGGCCGAAAACGTGCCCAGCTACCGCATCACCATGGTCCGCGAAGAGGCCGGCGATGTCGACGAGGTGATCGCGCGGCTGGCCAAACTGGTCGAACTGGACCCCGCCGAACTGCAACGCGCCCGCCGCGCCCTGACCGAGTTGCGTGGCGACACGCCCGTCACCATCGCCGACCGCGTGACATGGGAAGACATCAGCCGTGTCGCGGTGAACACGCCCGCCCTGCCGGGCGTGACCCCCGAAGTGGGCCTGTCGCGCCGCTATCCTCAAGGCGCCGATTATGCGCATGTGGTGGGCTATGTCGGGCCGGTCAGCGAACGCGATCTGGAACGGATCGACGCACCCGACCAGCTTCTGCTGATCCCGCGTTTCCAGATCGGCAAGATCGGCCTCGAAGCCCGTCAGGAGGATCTTCTGCGTGGCAAGGCCGGCACCAAACGCGTCGAGGTCAACGCCTCGGGCCGCGTGATGCGCGAGTTGGACCGGGTCGAGGGCGAGGCCGGCGCCGATGTCCAGATCACCATCGACAACGATCTCCAATCCTATGTCCATGCCCGCCTGTCCGGCGAAAGCGCGGCCGCCGTGGTGATGGATTGCGAAACCGGCGATCTGCTGGCCTGCGCCTCGGCGCCCAGCTTCGATCCCAACCTCTTCGTGCGGGGCATTTCGGTTGCCGATTATCAGGCGCTTCTGGACAACAAATACCGCCCCCTGCCCAACAAGGCGGTGCAGGGGATGTATCCGCCCGGCTCGACCTTCAAGATGGTCACCGCGCTGGCCGCCCTCGAGGCCGGGCAGGTGGACATCAACGAAACCGTCTACTGCCCCGGCCATCTCGAAGTCAGCGGCCGCCGCTTCCACTGCTGGAAACGCGCAGGCCACGGCAACATGGACCTGCACGGATCATTGGTCGAAAGTTGCGACGTCTATTACTACGACATCGCGCTGCGCACCGGCATCGACAAGATCAGCGCCATGGCCCGCCGCCTCGGGCTTGGCGTGCCGTTCGATTTGCCGCTCACCTCGGTGGCCGCCGGCCTCATGCCCGACCGCGACTGGAAGCTGACCAATCGCGGCGAGGACTGGGTGATCGGCGACAGCGTCAACGCCTCGATCGGGCAGGGCTTCGTGCTGTCCACCCCTCTGCAACTGGCGGTGATGACGGCCCGGCTCGCCACCAACCGCGCCATAACGCCCCGGCTGATCAAATCCATCGACGGCGTCGAACAGCCGGTGCGCCCCGCCGAAAATCTGGCCCTGAACGAGAACATCCTTCGCGAGGTGCGCAAGGCCATGTTCGACGTGTCCAACCATCGTCGCGGCACCGCCTATTCCAGCCGCATCATCGAAGACGCCTTCCGCATGGCCGGCAAGACCGGCACCAGCCCGGTGCGCAACATCACCGCCGCCGAACGCGCGCGCGGCGTGACCCGTAATGCCGATCTGCCCTGGGAACGCCGCGACCACGCGCTCTATGTGAACTACGCGCCCTATGACGCGCCCAAGATCGCCGTGGCGGTCGTGGTCGAACATGGCGGCGGCGGCTCGGCGGCGGCGGCCC
>JALQUE010000186.1 GCA_023260815.1 Roseovarius sp. | reverse complement strand
GTCATGGGGATCATTTCCGGTCCTCGCCAAGAATGTCGCTCAGCAGTACCGTGGGCTGTGCCAGTCGTGCATCGCCACGCTGCAAGCCAGGGTCCGCTTGGAAGCGGAAGGCGCTGCACTGGCTGTCTTGAAGATGCGGCGCAATCGCGTTGAGATCGGCGGGGTTCAGCATCACGGACATGTCCGAAGTGGCCTCGGAAATCGTGGTTGCAAGCTGTTCGATCCGGCGCAGAAACGGCGCCGGTGTGCTGTCGATCGCCAGCCCCGCCCGTTCCGAGGCAAGCCGCATCACTGCCTGTTCGACCTGCGTGCTGAACGCTTCTATCTGCTCGGGGGCACATACCAAGGCCCTGTGGGCGGCGATAAAGACGTCGCGTGCCGTCTCCAGCTCTGTCATCGCGTCGGCGCGTGCGGCGGCAAGGCCAGCGGCATACGCTTCTGCGCGGGCACTTGCCAAGGTGTCTTGATCGACGGTTTCCTCGGGGGAGGAAACAGCCGGGACGGACCCTGTCGATATTGCGTCGGGTGTCAGGGGCTGTTCACTGCCGGGGGCCGGGGCATCTGGCGTTTCGGGCGCGTCAGGTTGTGACGTATCGGGTTGTTCAGGCGCCACAGCGAACGCGCTGCGAGAGTTGAATGTCACGCCGTTATCGCGGCTGGCGAAAGGTAGCCTTGCCGCTTGGAATGCAGCGTGCGCGGGACGAGCGTTTCCAACCGGGTTGAAGATGGTTGTCGGTGCACTCATGATACCATTGCCTCGCCACCGCGGCCCGCGAGCGTGATCGTTCCGGCATCCGCCATTTCGCGCGCGATGATGACGATCTGCTTCTGGGCCTGCTCAACCGCGGCCACACGCACCGGACCAAGTGCCTCAAGTTCGTCAATGATGGCGGCAGCAGCGCGCGTCGACAGACAGGACAGAAGTCGGTCGCGCAGTTCCTCGTCGACATTTTTGAGTGCCAGTGCCAGCTGATCGGGTTCGATCGCGCGAAGCAATGTCTGGAGCGATCTGTCGTCCGAATTGCCAAGATTTTCGAACACGAACATGTTGTCCTGCAAGGCTTCCATGAGATCTTTGTCGTGCTTGCGAATGTCCTTGAGCACCCGTTGTTCCATCTGGCGTTTTGCGTTGTTCAGAATGCGGGCGGCGGTTTTTACGCCACCGATCTGCGAGGCGCGCAGGGTCGTGTTTGCCTTGAACTTGAGGTTCATTACCCGTTCGAGTTCGTGCAGCGCATCGGGCTGGACCGTGTTCAGCGTCGCGATCCGCTCGATGATATCAGGCTGCAGGTCGTCCGGCAGCAGGCGCAGCACATCGGCGGCGCGGGCGGGCTCCAGCGAGGCAATCACAAGCGCCATGATCTGCGGATGCTCGTCGGTGATCAGTTCCGCTATGGCACTCGGGTCCATCCAATCCAGCAGTTCGATCGGTCTGTCGAGCCCTGAATTGGAAATGCGACTAAGCACAGATTGCGCGCGGTCCTCGCCAAGGGCGTCCCGAAATACGGTCTGCACATAGCTGTTCGTGCCGTGACCGATCTCCGTCTCTTCGGCGAGCCGCTCAAAGAATTCGTCCAGAACCGCATTGATCGTCGCGTGATCTATGTCGCGCAGGCCATACATTTCCTGAGCGAGTGTCTGGACGATTTCGGGCGTCAGAGACTTGAGGATCGAACTTGCGGTGCCCGTGCCGAAGATCATCATCAGAACCGCGGCTTTCTGGACCGGGCGCAAATCACTTGGTTGTTTGGTCAGGGCTTTCATTTCTGTGTCGCTCCGTCGGCTTCGACCATGCCTTGCAGGACCGATGCGATACGAACGGTTTCCTTGTCGCCCAAGGCACGCAGAAGGGCCACTTTTTCGCTATAGGCTAGGCCACCATCCAGCGCTTCGGCGTCTGGCGGCAGGTTTTCAAGGCGGGCCCGCAGTTTGGCCAGGCTTTCGCCGGGGGCAACCTCGATGCTGTCGGATGGGAAGCCTGAGACGGGACCTTGCACCGTCGGTGTCAGAAGCTGGGTCAACAGGGGCCGCAGAATGGCATGTGCGATGATGGCCAGAATGCCCAGTTGCAAAAGAACGCGCCCGGCATCTGGCAGCCATGCGGCTTCATGCCATGCGGGAGGCGCAATCTGCGCGGCTTCTGCGAAGGGGCTTTGTGAGACCGTGATGATATCGCCACGCGCGGCGTCGAAGCCAAGCGCGCTTTTGGCAAGGGCTTCGATTGTCGCAAGATCGGGTGCTGTGGCGGCTTGTCCGCCGTCTTCTGCGCCTTGTACCGCAGGTGCCAAGCTGCTGCGGACCAGAATGGCCGCGTTCAGGCGGTGGACGGTTGCAGCCTGCGGCCTGCGGGTTTCGACCGTTCGGCTGATTTCGAAGTTGCGCGTGGCAGTGCTGGACCGTGTCAGGGTATCCTTTTCCTCCGGTGCAGGCGCCTCGTCTGCCATTTGGGGTTCTGGCGGCGGAGCGTTTGCCACCGCTCCGGGCACCCCTCCGACGGTTTTATCGGCAGCTTCATTCAGGCTTTGCTGTTCGCTGCGAATGGCCACGCTGTCTGGATCGAATTCCTCGCGCATGATCTCGGACTCGGTGAAGCTCATGTCGAGCGTCACTTCGATCGCGACGTTTCCGGGGCCGAGGATCGGGGTGAGCAGGCTTTCGACCCTGCGGCGCAGGTGAGTTTCCAGTTCGAGGCGATGGCGCAGCTGCTTGTCGCTGCTGGCCGCAAGCGGATCGCTGTCCTGTGTCGACAGAAGCCGCCCGCCTTGATCGACCACCGAAACCGCATCGCGCGGAAGGTTCGGCACTGCCGCCGCCACAAGGCTTTCAATCGCTTCGATTTGCGCCGTCGACAGTGTCGCGCCGCGGCGCAAGGTCAGCATCACCGACGCTCGTGCGGGTTCTGTTTCACGGATAAAGGCGCTGCGTTCCGGCAAAGCAAGGTGCACACGAGCGCTTTCCACATGATCGAGGGATGAAATCGATCTGGCCAGATCCATTTCCTGCATCCGGCGCAGACGGGCGTCTTCGACGGAGCGGCTTGTTCCCATTGGCATGTCGTTGAGAACCGAGATGCCCTCGGCCCCGCCAGTGGGCAGACCTTCTGCCGCCAGCATCATGCGCGCCCGGTGATAATCTGCGGTCGGTACGGTGAGGGCTCCGGATGCGGGATCCAGTTGGGCAGGAAGTCCGGCGCCGCTCAAAAGGCTCAGGGCTGCGGCTTTTTCCGGTTCGGTCAGTCCCATAAGCAGCGTGCTGCGGTCGCTTGGCGCCAGCATCATGTAGGCCATGATGCCCAGACCAGCCGCGAGCGTTGCCGCTATGGCAGGGGCTGCCCGGCGCAGGCCGGGGTCGGATGTGATGCCACCCATGCGCGACAATGCGGATTGCAGCCGTGGACCGATACCGGTGGGTTGCGCCGCAGCAAGGGCTTTCGAGGAATCCATTCGCCTGTCCTGTTCGAGAGTTCAGCCGGATCAGACCGGCATGTTCATGATGTCGCGATAGGCACTCAGTGCCTTGTTCCTGACCGAGAGGGTCATCTGGAACCCAAGCGAAGCAACCTGCTGTTCGACCATCACCGCCGCAATATTTTCGGTTTTGCCGGTCTCGAAGTCACGCGACGCCGCCGAAGCGGTCTTTTGCTGGTCGGCGACCTTGTTGATGGCGTCGCCGAGACGTTCGCCAAAGCTGGGCCGGTCCGCGCCGGTTTGCGGTGTGGTCTCAATCTTCGCGGGCGGCTGCGTCGATGTGATCGCAGCCGGGTTAAGACCCGTGGAGATAGAGGAGATCGACATGGTTGCGCTCCTTAGGCGGCCGACGCCAGGCGCATATGCGATGCACAGGCCGACAGCATGATGTCATCGGCTTCGACCTGATCGCTGCGATGCATGACAAGGGCGCGCTGCATGACGTTTTCCAGTTCACGCACGTTGCCGGGCCAATGATGCGCGGTCAGGGCGGCGCAGGCGGCCTCGCTCAGCACCGGGGTCACTTGGCCCTGGGGCGTGTGCCTTAGCAACATCGCTGTCGCCAGAACCGGGATGTCATCCGGGCGCAAGGCCAGGGGCAGGGTTTCCAGAGGAAACACATTGAGACGGTAGAAAAGATCCTCGCGGAAGGTGCCCCGGTGGATTTCCTCGGCCATGTCGCGGTTCGAGGTCGAAACGATGCGAATATCAACGGCCACGTCCTTTTGGGCACCAAGCGGTGTGACGCGGCGTTCTTGAATGACGCGCAGCAGTTTTGCCTGCAGGCCAAGCGGCATTTCGGAAATCTCGTCCAGCAAGAGCGTACCGCCTTCCGCCGCCCGGATCAGGCCGCAATTGGCGTTGCCAGCCCCGGTGAAGGCACCTTTTTCGTGACCGAAAAGCAGCGCTTCCAGCATGTTTTCAGGGATGGCTGCGCAGTTGATCGCGACAAACGGTTTGTCGGCGCGCCCTGAACGGGCATGGACCAGACGCGCTAGCACTTCCTTGCCGCTGCCGGTCGGACCGTTGATGAAGACACTCACATCGAATTTGGCCACATGCGAGGCAAGGTCGATCAGACGGCCCGTTGCGGCATCCGCGCCCACCATCACTGTATGAGGGGCAGCAATCCGGTCGACCAGTTGTAACAGCGCACCGTTCTGCAGGATATTACTTGCCGAACCGGGCAGCGCCACACGCAGACATCGTCCACCCAAGTCGTCTTCGATCCGGAAATCCGAGGCGCTCTCGTCGATGATCACGATACGTTTCGCGCCGATGCTGCGCGCAAGGTCAACCGGGTTCAGCGGCTTGCCATCCGCCGCGCCAAGATGCGCGGAACAGATCAGCGTATGGGCGCCTGACGCGTCGGTGGCATCCTCGACCAGGCGTATCTTGGCGCGGCGCCGGACAAGCAAGGTTTCAAGAGCGTGGGCTATCCCGAGATCAGTCGAAATAATGGCAAGATCGGTCATGGTTGGTGCCTCCTGTGTCTTCGCCATTCTATAGGCATGAAGCATGCCATCCGGTCAGTGCGCGTGATGAGATTGGCCAGGCCCAATAAAACAAGGCGATTTTGCAAGGAGGGCGTCTTTTTCCGACGATTTGACTGCGTGATTGACGGCTTTGTGTCATGGAATTGACACTGCTGACTGTCGGCATTCGCGGAGTGTCGGTGCAGTGACACGTCCTTGGTCGCAAGCCTTTGTCAGATGAGGAAAAAACACGCCTCCGAAACGAAAAAGCAGCACCAAAGTGAGGCGGGCAATCCAAAGATATCCCGGTCTCTTTCGCAATCCGCCTCACAATCCGGGGGCATTGTCCGTTTCAGGCTTTACCGACAGTAACCTGGCAGGTCAGAAATGCTTTCAAAAACATATCATCTCAAATTCCCGGATCTGGACGCAGCCCAAATCGCTGCGCCCTTTGTGACGGAGACCCTCGGGAATGCAATTCCGGCATGCAATATGACCGGACTGACCATTCTTATCGGCAAGGAAGGGGATATTTCCGTCAATGTCTTCTTCGGGTCGACCGCCGATCTAAAGGCGTTCGAGAAAAACTACGGCGGTTTTATCGAAACCATGAAGAAAACGTTCCTCTTCAAATCCACCGGGTTTGAAGGCGTCTGCATCTTCAGTTTCGACAGTCGCGAGGACGAGGTCGCCTGATGGCACGTCAATTGCCCGTGAGGGCGCAGACGTCCAGTCGACCGGGGAAAGCCGGCGGCACAGGGCTTCGCAGAAATGGAGAAGGCGATGTCCGTGGACATGGATGCACAGTCTGAAAAATCGGCGGGAGGCGCTTTGCTGCGGGTGTCGTCCGACAAGATCGGGCGGCTCATGGACCTCGTGGGCGAGCTTTCTCTGAGTGTGTCTGAAACCATAAACTCGCCGGATCTTGCCGGGCGGGAACTCGTGGCGTTCGAAGCGGCCGCGTATCGACTGTCGTCTTTGGTGCGTGAGGTTCAGGACGCGGCGACCGAATTGCGCCTTGTCCCCGTGGGCGAGGTGTTCCGACGTTTGCGCCGGATGATCCGAGAGCTTGAGCGTGAGACGGGCAAGGAAATCGACCTCGAGATCATTGGCGAGACCACCGCGATCGACAAGCTGGTTGCAGACAGGCTTTACGACCCCTTGCTGCATGTTGTCCGCAACGCGGCCGATCATGGCATCGAAAGCCCCGAACGGCGGCGCGCGGCGTCCAAATCCGAGGCAGGGCGCATCACGCTGTCCGCGTCGCAGGCGGGATCGGATGTGCGGGTCGTGGTCAAGGATGACGGTGCCGGGCTCAATCGCAAGACGATCCTGAAAAAGGCACGCGAGCGTGGCCTGGTTGGACCAACCGAAGAGCCGGAGCCCTCGCAGCTTTGGAAAGTGATTTTCGAGCCTGGTTTCTCAACCGCGCAGGGTATCACCAAGTTGTCCGGTCGCGGCGTCGGAATGGATGTGCTCAACACAACCATGAAAGAGCTCCGCGGGCGGATATCGGTGGATAGCGAAGAAGGGCAGGGCACGTCTGTCTCGCTGCATATTCCGGTTTCGCTGGCCTTTATCGACAGCATTCTTTTGCGCCTTGGCAATCAATTGTTCTCGGTACCGGTCGAAGACGTATCCGAGATCGTCAAACCCGACGCGTCAGATCACATTACTGTATCCGCCGGTGGCAATTCCGAAATGCTGCGATTGCGGGGCGTGTTCCTGCCGGTTCGGCGGCTCGAGACGTTCTACAACGGCACACGCCACGGTCTTCGTCCGCTGACCGAGATGGTGGTGATCGTGTTCAACACCTTGGCAGGGCCGATCGCGGTACCGGTGGACGAGGTGCTGGATCGTCAGCAGGTGGTCATGAAGCCGCTGGCCGGTGCTTTGGCCAAGGTGCGCGCAAGCTGGGGATGTGCGCTTTTGGCGTCGGGTGATGTGGCATTGGTCCTGGATTGCGAACGGCTTGCCGCGGAGGACGAGGGATGAACTTGGCCGACGACAGCCGTGGGTTCGAATCTGTCCGCGAGTGGCTCAGCAGCCGCTGCGCGATCAGCTATCCAGATCACAAGATCCCGCTTTTGCGTCAGCGCCTGTCCCGCGTGACCCGGAGCTTTGATCTGCCGGATCTGGATGCTCTGGCACATGGGGTCATCACGGCCCCGCGCGAGGATATTCAGCTTGCGGTGATGCACGCGGCCTCTACCAACCATACCTATTTTTTCCGCGAGCCGGACGTTCTGAAAAAGTTCTCGGATACCATACTGCCGGAACGCGTGTCCAATGGCACCGTTCGGATCTGGAGTGCGGCCTGTTCCACGGGGGACGAGGCGTATTCGATCGCCATTCTTGCCGCTGAAAAAATGGGGCAAGCGGTTCTTGGCAAGCTGCAGATCCTTGGCACCGACATCAGCGCCCCGGTGGTCGAGAGGGCAGAGCACGGGATCTTCCCGCGTAATCAGTTTGCCCATACCGATCCTGCTATCCTGCACCGGTATTTCACGCCCACCGGCATCGACCAATACGCGGTAAATGCCTCAATTCGCAAAACTTGTACGTTCAGGCGCATGAACCTCAAGGCGACGCCCTATCCTTTCACCCACCGCTTCGACGTCGTGTTCTGCAGGAATATTCTGTATTATTTCAATCGTGCCGATCAGACCTCCACGCTTGAGGCGCTGTATGACGCGACTTTGCCCGGTGGCTGGCTGATCACGTCGGTCACCGAGGTGATCAGCGATCTGGGAACCCGCTGGCAGCAGGTTGACACCGGTGTTTACCGGAGGCCCGAATGACACGTCCTGCTTCAATTCGGGTGCTGGTCGTGGATGATTCCGCGATGTTCCGGGCCGCGATCACGCGGGCGTTGAACGCCGAGGCGGATATCCAGGTTGTCGCGGGTGC
This sequence comes from Roseovarius sp., assembly GCA_023260815.1. GTDB lineage: Bacteria > Pseudomonadota > Alphaproteobacteria > Rhodobacterales > Rhodobacteraceae > Roseovarius. The sequence continues at coordinate 861 of JALQUE010000186.1, read as the reverse complement.
GGCAAACGCTGACGAAGCGCGTCAAATGCTTCGGACATACAAGCCCGATGTCGTCACGCTCGATCTGGAAATGCCGGGCGAAGACGGGCTGAGCCTGTTGCGCGACTACATGACAAGCAAACCCTGTCCGACGGTTGTCGTGTCGGGCCGCACCGCTGGTGCGGTGCGTCTGACAATCAGCGCCCTTGAGGCAGGTGCCGCCGATGTCGTCGCGAAACCGCGCGGTGGCGTGCGGTGTGGCGGGTTTGCCCTTGTCTGCGCGAGTGTGCGCGCCGCCTTCGAGATGCGCAATAACGGTCGGCGGTTCTTGATGCGATCCGAGACGGAGCAGAGTGCCGTTCGGGTCGGTTCGTCCGTCTGGCGCAAGACCGAGGATTGGCCGATCGTGATCGGTGCCTCGACAGGTGGTGTGCAGGCGCTTGGCACGCTTTTGCCCAGCCTTCCGTTTGATGCCCCGCCCATCGTTGTTGTCCAGCATATGCCCGAGGGCTTTACCGAGGCGTTTGCCCGCCGTCTGGATAGTCTTTGTCCGATGACCGTGGCCGAAGCCAAAGGCGGGGAAGTGCTGCGCAGGGGGCTTGTGCTTATTGCACCCGGCGGCAAGCGACATCTGGTCGTGCGGCGGCGCGGGCCTTCACTGGTGACTGAACTGATCGACGGCGACCCGGTATGCTATTCCCGTCCGTCGGTGAACGTCTTGTTCGAGAGCATGGCGTTGTGTGCTGCCCCACGGCTGAGCGCGGCCGTTCTGACCGGTATGGGACAGGACGGAGCAACCGGTCTTGCCGCCATCTGGCAGGCTGGTGGACGCACCTTCGCGCAGGATCAGGAAACAAGTGGCGTTTTTGGCATGCCCGCGCG
>JALQUE010000182.1 GCA_023260815.1 Roseovarius sp. | reverse complement strand
CGCAATTTGTCCAATCCCAGAAAATGCAGGCGATCGGCCAGCTTGCAGGGGGGGTGGCGCATGATTTCAACAACCTGCTGACGGCGATCTCGGGGCATTGCGATCTGCTGTTGCTGCGCCACGATCAGGGAGATGGCGACTATGCCGATCTGGTGCAGATCAGCCAGAACGCCAATCGTGCGGCGGCGCTGGTCAGTCAGCTGCTGGCCTATTCCCGCAAGCAGACGCTGCGCCCGGAAATCATGGACCTGCGCGACATGCTGGCGGATTTGACCCATTTGCTGAACCGGCTGGTGGGCGAAAAGGTGAGCCTGACCCTGTGCCATGACCCGGTTCTGGCGCGCATTCGGGCCGACAAGCGGCAATTGGAGCAGGTGTTGATGAACCTTGTGGTGAATGCGCGCGATGCCATGCCGCAGGGCGGCGATATCCGCATCGTGACCGAGAACCTGCTGCTGGACGAACCGCTGAGGCGGGGGCGGGCGGTGGTGGCGCCGGGACGCTATGTCTCGGTGAGGGTCATCGATGCAGGGGTCGGCATCGCGCCCGACAAGCTGCAGAAGGTGTTCGAGCCGTTCTATTCCACCAAGCGCGTGGGCGAGGGGACGGGCCTGGGCCTGTCGACGGCTTACGGGATCGTCAAGCAGACGGGCGGGTTCATCTTTGTCGAAAGCGCACCGGGTGAAGGCGCAACCTTTCAACTGCTGTTGCCGGCATATCTGGATGCGGTGTCGCCGCGGGATGTGCCCGATCCGCCGCGCCATACGGCCGGGCCGCGATCGGATGGCGTGGTGCTGCTGGTTGAGGATGAGGCGCCGGTGCGCGCCTTTGCCAGCCGGGCGCTGCAGATGCGCGGCTTTACCGTGCTCGAGGCCGAATCGGCCGAGGATGCGCTGGACCTTCTGACGCAGGAGGATCTGGTCGTGGATGTGTTCGTCACCGATGTGGTGATGCCTGGGCTGGATGGGCCGACCTGGGTCAGGCAGGCGCTGCGCGACCGGCCCGGCGTGCGGGTGGTGTTCATGTCCGGATATGCCGAGGAAACGTTCAGCGACAGCCAGGCTGAAATCCCGAATTCGGTTTTCTTGCCCAAGCCGTTTTCATTGACCGAATTGACCGACATCGTGCAGCGGCAGATGGCGTGATGGCTGCGATGGATCGGTCAGCCGCGCGGCAGGGGTGTGTCGCGCTGCAAGGGCGTATAGGCGCCGCCCTGACGGATACCGTCATAAAGCTCGAATTCCTGGGGGCATTTGCGGCGCAGCTTGATATGTGTGCCGTCGCTCAGATCGAGTGCCATGGGAGGGGAGACGTTCTCGTGGCAGATGTCCATCTTGATGCCGAGTCGATCCTGCAGGAACTGCTGTAACCCGGTCTGATCCTCATAGCGAAAGAGATGCGTGACGGCGGTTCCGTTTTTCTGCGGCTCGAGGAACTTGGCTTGTGAACCGACATTGGCGAAGGGGGGTTTTTCGCCCCGCGTGTAGGCATCGACAAAGGCGTCGAAGCTCAGGTCATGGGTCGATTTGCGCTGACCTTGCATGAAGGGCCTGCGGCGGTAGCGATACCAGCTTCCCAGCCAATCCACGGGCTCGCGCATGACGGCCAGAACATCCAGCGGCGCGCCGATGAATTTCTCGAGAGCGGGGCGGAAAAAGCGGTTGTACCGAAACACCGGCGCATGCTTGAGTTCGGGCGGATCGGTCACGATCATGGCGGCATGCGGGGCCAAGGCCGCCTGGTACGCCGTCGATCCGGTTTTCGGCACCGATAAAAAGACCAGCCTAGCCTTTGAAAACACCAACATTTTCGATCGATTCCCTACACCGCCACACGAATTCGCCGCGCGTTTACGGCTTTTTAATCTCTGCGCGAAAAAATGGGGCTTGTGAACAAAATTCTTGAAATGTTCTCCTTTTGTCTTCATACAAGGCGGAACAAGAGGTGAACACAGGCAGTGATTGCCGCCCGATACAGGGTGTGAAATAAGGGACCGGAACAATGGCAACGGCAGATCTTTTGACAATGGACAGCAAGAAGAACGCGGACAAGCAAAGGGCGCTGGAAAGCGCGCTTGCGCAGATCGAACGGCAGTTCGGCAAAGGCTCGATCATGAAGATGGGGTCGGACAACCCCGTTGCCGATATCGAGGCCACCTCGACCGGGTCGCTGGGGCTGGATATTGCGCTTGGCATCGGGGGGTTGCCGAAGGGCCGGATCGTCGAGATTTACGGGCCGGAAAGCTCGGGCAAGACAACGCTGACGCTGCATTGCGTGGCCGAGGAGCAGAAAAAGGGCGGGGTCTGCGCCTTTGTGGATGCCGAACATGCGCTGGACCCGATTTACGCGCAGAAACTGGGCGTCGATATCAATGAATTGTTGATCTCGCAGCCCGATACCGGCGAGCAGTCACTGGAGATCGTCGATACGCTGGTGCGCTCGGGCGCGGTGAGCATGATCGTCGTCGATTCGGTGGCGGCACTGACGCCGAAATCCGAGCTGGAAGGCGATATGGGCGACAGCAATGTGGGCGTGCAGGCCCGCCTGATGAGCCAGGCGATGCGCAAGCTC
>JALQUE010000181.1 GCA_023260815.1 Roseovarius sp. | reverse complement strand
ATCATCGCGGGCGCATTCCGGGGCCGACGGCTGGCCAGTGTGGGCAAGGGCGATGCGGGCGCGCATCTGCGCCCCACCGCCGACCGGGTCCGCGAAAGTCTGTTCAACGTGCTGACCAGCAGCTTCGGCGATCCCTGCGCGGGCGCGCAGGTGCTCGATCTCTTTGCCGGCACCGGGGCTTTGGGGCTCGAGGCGCTGTCGCGGGGCGCCGCGCAGGCGGTTTTCGTGGAAAACGGCCGCACGGCGCTGGGCCTGCTGCGCCAGAATATCACCCTGTGCGATGTCTCCGACAGGGCGCGCATCCTGCAGCGGGACGCGCGCAAGATCGGCGCCTGTCCGGGGGCGGCGGCCACGCTGGTGTTTCTCGATCCGCCCTATGGCAAGGCGCTGGGCGAGGCGGCGCTGGCGGCCGCACTCGCGGGCGGCTGGATCGCGCCCGGTGCGCTGGTCGTCTGGGAGGAAAGTGCGGCCATCACGCCCCCTGCCGCCTTTGCCCTGTGCGACGAGCGGCGCTATGGCGAGACGGTGATCCGCATTCTCGAGCGGGCCTGACGCCGCGCGTTTCTTCTGGCCGGAAATATCCCGGGGGAGTCGTTGAAATCCCCTATCCGGATTTCAACGACGGGGGCTGGCCCCCCCCTTTCTTTGCGGCGACGGCCTTTCAGCCTTTCATCAGGTCGGGCAGATCGCCGGTCAGGCCCGCCGCCTCGCGGATGAACCCACGGCGCAGCCTGGGCCATGCGTTCAGCGCGCCCATCCCCAGATCGCGCCCCAGGCGCAGCAGCGGGTTGTCGTTGGAAAACAGCCGGTTGGTCGCATCGGTTACCAGCGCCAGCGCGGCGGTGTCGAAGCGGCGCCATTGCTGGTAGCGCGCCAGAACGTCCGCAGCGGTGAAATCCTCGCCCCTGTGGCGCGCCTCGTCGATCACTTGCGCCAAGGCCCCCACATCGCGCAGCCCGGCGTTCAGCCCCTGACCGGCAATCGGGTGCAACCCATGCGCCGCATCGCCGATCAGCGCCACGCGCGGCGCCACCAGGCTGTTGGCCAGCGTCAGGTTCAGCGGATAGGTATAGCGTTTGCCGCGCAGCCGGATGTCGCCCAGGAAATCACCAAAGCGGGGGCGCAGCACCTTGAGGAAATCCGCGTCGTCAAGGGCGGCGAAATCGCGGGCGGTCTGGTCGCTCTCGCTCCAGACGATGGAGCTGACATTGCCCGGCAGCGGCAGGATCGCCAGAGGTCCGGGGGGCATGAAGAATTGATGTGCGATGCCGTGATGCGGCAGATCGTGTTCGATGGCGGCGACAAGCGCTGTCTGGCCATAGTCCCAGCCGGTGCGCCGGATGCCCGCGCGCCGCGCCGTTCCCGAGGCCCGCCCGTCCGAGCCGACGATCATCCGTGCCTGGACGGTATCGCCCGATGCCAATGTCAAGCGGGCGCCCTGCGCATCCGCCTGCTGTGCGATGACCGTGTCGCGGATCTGTGTGATGCCGGGGCTGCCTGCCATCGCGTCCAGAAAGGCGCGGCGCAAAAAGCGGTCTTCGAGCATGTGACCCATCGGGCCTTCCTCGATCTCGGCATGGTCGAAATGCAGAAAGAACGGCGATGGGCCTTCGCCCGCGCGCCCGTCGCTGACCTTGATTTCCAGCATTGGTTGGGCCTTGTCACGCACCCGATCCCAGATGCCGATGGCGGCCAGAAGCCGGATCGAGGCGAGCGCCAGCGCATAGGACCGCCCGTCGAAGGCGGCGTTCTTGCGGACGGTTTCGGGCAGCGCGTCGATCACGGTGACCGACAGGCCCGTTTGCGCCAGAGCCAGCGCGAGGGCCGGACCGTTCAGCCCGCCGCCGACGATTGCGATATCGGTGTCATGCGTCATGCCGGGCAATATGGCTGTTCGTGCGGGATTGTCCATGCGCCGCTGTGCCGCTACCGTCAGGCCACATGACAAATGGCCGGCATATGAAAAGGGTCGCGGAGATGAACGACTGGTTGAGCATGAGTGCGACCGATCTGGGGCGCGGGATCGAAGCGGGGCAGATCGACCCGGTGACGCTGACCGAGACCTATCTTGACGCCATCGAGCGCCATGCCGCGCGCGACCGCATCTATTCGGCGGTGACCGCCGATCGCGCCCGCGCCGAGGCGCGTGCCGCCTCCGACCGCGCCCGCGCCGGCGTGCGGCTGGGGCCGCTTGATGGCGTGCCGATCAGCTGGAAAGACCTGTTCGACAGTGCCGGCGTGGCCACCGAGGCGGGCACCCGTCTGCTGGCCGGGCGCGTGCCTGCGCGCGATGCCCGGGTTTTGCGCAACGCGACGCTGGCCGGGTTGGTCTGTCTGGGCAAGACGCATATGAGCGAGCTGGCCTTTTCGGGTCTGGGGCTGAACCCCAAGACCGCGTCGCCGCCGGGTGTGAACGATGCAAATGCGGTGCCGGGCGGGTCAAGCTCGGGGGCAGCGGCCAGCGTCGCTTTCGGGCTGGCGGCCTGCGGGATCGGCAGCGACACGGGCGGGTCGGTGCGCATTCCCGCCGCATGGAACGATCTTGTGGGGCTGAAGACGACCGCTGGCCGGGTGTCGCTGGACGGTGTCGTGCCGCTGGCGGAAAAGTTCGACACGGTAGGGCCGCTGGCGCGCTCGGTCGAGGATGCGGCGCTGATGCTGGCGGCGCTGGAGGGGCATGGCCGCGCCGCCGACCTGCGCGGCGCCAGCCTGAAGGGCCGGCGGTTGGCGACCCTCAGGACCGTGGTACTGGACGACATCCGCCCCGAGCCGCTGGCCGCCTACGAGGAGGCTGTCGCCCGGTTGGAGGCGGCGGGCGCGATCATCGAGCCTGTGGAGGCGCCGGAACTGGCCGAGGCGATGCCGATGTCGGGGGTGCTTTATACCGCGGAGGCCTATGGCACCTGGTCGGAGGTGATCGAGGCCGATCCCGACAAGATGTTCGCGCCGATCCTCGAGCGGTTCCGGGGCGGACGCGATGTGACGGCGGCTGCGTATGTCGCGGCGTGGCGACGACTGGAGGTGCTGCGCGGCACATGGGCCGCGCGCATGGCGGAGTATGACGCGGTCCTCATGCCCTCGGCGCCCAATTTGCCGCCCGATGCCGACAAGCTGATGCAGGACGATGCCTATTACGTTACCGAGAACCTGTTGACATTGCGCAACACCAGAGTGGGCAATCTGATGGGGTTGCCGGCGGTGAGCCTGCCCACGGGGCGCCCGTCATGCGGGGTGATGCTGTGCGGCAAACCGATGCGGGAAGAGCGGCTTTTGCGGCTTTGCAAGGCGGCTGAGGCGGCTTTGGGCTGATCTGGAGCAAGGTCGGGGGCTCTGCCCCCGCCGATCAAATCCGGGGGATTTGACCGGCCCCCCCGGGATATTTGCGGCCAGAAGAAGACGGGACCGTCACGGGGCGGTCTGCGAAAATGCCACATTCGGGCTGTCAAGGCATTGGTTTTGCTGGACGCAAGCCGGGCGCTTGGGTAGATTCACCTCAAAACGGGACGCAACGATCCCGAAGCTTGAGGCAGTAACAGATGTTTCCCGAGCGGTTTTCGAACCTACCGGCCTATGCGTTTCCGCGCCTGCGGAGCCTGCTTGACGCCCATGCGCCCGGCGGGGACGTCCTGCATATGACCATCGGCGAGCCGACACATGCCTTTCCGGCATGGGTGGGCGACGTGGTGGCCGAGCATGCGCATGAGTTTGGC
>JALQUE010000160.1 GCA_023260815.1 Roseovarius sp. | reverse complement strand
CCGCCGGGAGGTCGGTCGGGGCGGTCAGGTCTTCTACCTCCACAATCGAGTCGAGACGCTCGAGCAGGCGGCCGAGATGCTGCGGGCGATCGCGCCGGGGGTCCGGGTCACGGTGGCCCGCTGTCTCGAAGATGAGCCGGGCGGGCTGCTGATTTCGGCCAAGCGGGGCGATGGCATCGAGGCCTTGCGCCAGCGGTTGCTGCAGCTGGCGGGTTGGCAGACACAAGGGCGTTTACCGCCTGGCTCGCCCTGTTTCGCAAATCTGAATGGGTCGTTTATGCCAAGCCACCCTTCGGCGGCCCCGAAGCCGTGCTGGCCTATCTCAGCCGCTATACCCACCGCGTCGCCATCTCGAATGCGCGCCTGGTTAGCGCCGACGCCCAAACCGTCGCCTTTCGCTGGAAGGATTACCGCATCAAATCTGGCGACCGGCAAAAGGTCATGCGGCTGGCCACGCCTGAGTTCATCCGCCGATTTCTGATCCACGTCCTGCCCGATGGGTTCCACCGGATCCGGCATTACGGGTTACTGGCCAGTTCAACCCGCAAGGCTAACATCACGAATATCCGTGCCCTGCTCTGCGTCCAGCGCCCCGAACAGGCCACCCCGCCAGAACCCAACGAGATCATCCCACTCACCATGCGTGAACCATGCCCCTGTTGCGGCGGCCCCATGCGCATCATCGAGATCTTCCGTCGCGGACAAAAGCCGATGTCACGCGCGCCACCAAGGGAGCAGGCCGCATGACACACCGCCTGTCAGATGCCACAGACCACCACCGGCTGCCCACGGCAGCCCCGGTCACGACAGGCTGCGCCCAGCCATCTCCGGCGCGAAACATGATAGCTCTCACGCCAAATCGCTCAGCGTTTCCGGGATCATCAGGCGTGATTGCCCCCGTCTTGGGTGCCATGCACACCTTCGGCAGCACCCTTGAACCACCCGTCGCTCCAACCGTCTGCACACTTTCCCCATAGGTCAGCCCAAGACCCCCGCAGCTTCCTCCTTGGGAGGTTTTCCAACGCGGGTCGTGGTCGCGCCTGCGCGCAGCGTTCCGCCGCGACCCGCATCAGAAAACCTTCACCTTTGCGGACATTGATCCCCTGAAAGAGATGCTGCGTCGCCACCTCTCTAACCGGCTATTCGCCGTATCCAAGATACCCAACGATACCAAAACGCATCCATAATCTCTTCGCCAATCAGCATTGGCTCCTCGGATCGAGCGCCAAAAAAGGAAACGCGCCCCGTAGGACGCGCTTCAATGTGGTGCTACTTCGAGCTTGTTAACGGCTCGACCGCGAATTCTGAACAAATCAATTATCACACGCCTATGTCACACTTTCAAGTTGCCATTGCCTCCTTCGTTTCAGAGACTTCACGGGATTATTCAGGGGGGGACAAGATGCGCCTAGGTTTGGATATCGGCACCAACTCTATCGGTTGGTGGCTCTATGAAACCGACGGAACCGAAACGAATTCCCGTATTATAAGGGTAATTGATGGTGGTGTCCGCATCTTTTCGGATGGTCGCGATCCAAAATCTGGAGCCTCTCTGGCGGTCGACCGTCGGGCTGCCCGTGCCATGCGCCGCCGCCGGGATCGCTACCTACGCCGCCGGACGACGCTGATGAAGGTTCTTGCCAAGGCCGGCCTCATGCCTGCCAACCCGGTAGAGGCCAAGGCGCTGGAGAGGCATGATCCATATGAACTGCGGGCGACCGGGCTAGATCAGGCCCTTCCGCTGATCCAACTGGGCCGGGCTTTGTTTCACCTCAACCAGAGGCGCGGCTTCAAATCCAACCGCAAGACGGATCGCGGCGATAATGAAAGTGGTAAGATCAAGGATGCCACGGCTCGACTGGATCAGGCGATCATGGCCAGCGGTGCCCGCTCCTATGGCGAGTTCCTGCATATGCGCCGCCAGCGGGCCAGCAACCCGCGGCATGTGCCCACCGTTCGCACCCGCCTCTCCGTCGCCAATCGGGAAGGGCACGATGGCAAGGAAGAGACCGGTTACGATTTCTACCCGGACCGGCGGCATCTGGAGGAGGAGTTTCACAGGCTTTGGAATACGCAGGCGAGGCATCACGCGGAACTGACAGACGATTTGCGTGATCTGGTCTTTGAAAAGATTTTCTACCAGCGCCCCCTGAAAGAGCCAAAGGTGGGCTTATGCCTGTTCACCGCCGAGGAGCGCCTGCCCAAGGCACACCCGCTGACCCAGCGTCGGGTGCTTTTCGAAAGCGTCAACCAATTGCGCGTGACGGCGGACGGACGCGAAACTCGGCCGCTGACGCAAGAGGAACGCGATCGGATCATCCATACGCTTGACAATAAGAAACCCACGACATCGCTGAAATCCATGGCCCTGAAGCTGTCTGCGCTGGCCAAGGTTCTGAACCTGCGCGACGGTGAGCGGTTTACGCTCGAAACCGGCGTGCGGGATGCCATCGCCTGCGATCCGGTTCGGGCGAGCCTGTCCCACCCGGACCGTTTCGGCCCGCGCTGGTCTACGTTGGAAAGGGAGGCGCAATGGGACGTGGTTGCCCGCATCCGCGAGGTGCAGAACGAGGAGGAATATTGCGCGCTGGTAAAGTGGCTGATGCAGACCCATGCGCTCGACCGCGACCATGCGGAGGCCACCGCCAACGCCCCCCTGCCCGAGGGTTACGGGCGGTTGGGCATGACTGCCACCACCCGCATTCTTGAAAAGCTGGAGGCGGCTGTCATTCCCTATGCAGGGGCCGTTGCCGCCTGTGGCTGGCACCATTCGGACCAGCGGACGGGCGAGTGCCTCGACCGCCTGCCTTATTACGGCGAAGTGCTGGACCGCCACGTCATCCCCGGCACCTATCACGAAAACGATGACGAGATCACCCGCTATGGGCGCATCACCAACCCGACTGTGCATATCGGGTTGAACCAGCTTCGGCGGCTGCTGAACCGGATCATCGAGACCTATGGCAAGCCCGACCACATTGTCGTCGAGCTGGCGCGGGAGCTGAAGCAATCCGATCAGCAGAAAAAGGACACGATGCGGAATATCCGCGAAGCTACCGATGCTGCGAAGAAGCGAAGTGAGAAGCTAGAAGAGCTTGGCCTAGAGGATAATGGCCGCAACCGGATGCTTCTGCGGCTTTGGGAAGATTTGAACCCTGATGACGCTATGCGCCGCTTCTGCCCCTATACGGGCCAGCGTATTTCGGCGGCGATGATCTTTGACGGTTCCTGCGATGTGGATCACATCCTGCCCTATTCGCGCACGCTGGATGACGGTTTCGCCAACCGGACGCTTTGCCTCAAGGAAGCCAACCGCGAAAAGCGCAAGCAGACACCGTGGGAAACCTGGGGCGACACCCCGAAATGGGACGCCATCGAGGCCAACCTGAAAAATCTGCCCGACAACAAGCGCTGGCGCTTCGCCCCCGATGCGATGGAGCGGTTCGAGGGGGAGCGCGATTTCCTCGATCGGGCGCTGGTCGATACCCAGTATCTCGCCCGAATTTCGCGCACCTACCTCGACACGCTCTTTACCGAGGGTGGCCATGTTTGGGTGGTGCCTGGACGCCTGACTGAAATGTTGCGGCGGCACTGGGGGTTGAATTCCCTGTTAAGCGACGCCGAGCGCGGCGCGGTCAAGGTCAAGAACCGCACCGACCACCGCCACCATGCCATAGATGCTGCCGTGGTGGCCGCCACCGACCGCAGCCTGCTGCACCGGATCAGCCGCGCCGCCGGGCAAGGCGAAGCGGCGGGCCAGTCCGCCGAACTCATCGCCCGTGACACGCCGCCGCCGTGGGAAGGGTTCCGCGACGATCTGCGGGCGCAGCTCGACAAGCTCATTGTCAGCCACCGCGCCGATCACGGAAGGATCGACCGGGAAGGGCGCAAGCAAGGCAAGGATAGCACGGCGGGACAGCTACATAACGACACGGCCTATGGCGTGGTCGATGCAACCACCGTGGTCAGCCGCACCCCGCTGCTCTCGCTGAAACCCGGCGATGTCGCCGTGACCCCAAAGGGCAAGAATATCCGCGATCCACAGCTGCAAAAGGCGCTGGAAACCGCGACCCGTGGCAAGGAGGGCAAGGCCTTCGAGACCGCCTTGCGTGACTTCGCCGCCAAACCCGGCCCCTATCAGGGGGTGCGCCGGGTGCGACTCATAGAGACCTTGCAGGAGAGCGCCCGTGTCGAAATCGGTACCCGTCCCGATGGCGGCCCGCTCAAGGCCTATAAGGGAGACAGCAACCATTGTTATGAACTCTGGCGTCTGCCGGACGGCAAGGTGAAAGCACAGGTTGTCACCACCTACCAGGCTCATACCGGGGTCGAGAAACGCCCCCATCCGGCCGCCAAACGCCTGCTGCGCGTCTTCAAGCGCGACATGGTCGCGTTGGAGCGGGAGGGTAAGAGGATTATCTGTTATGTGCAGAAGTTCAATCAGGCGGGGATATTGTTCCTAGCATCTCATTTGGAAAGCAACGCAGATGCCCGGGATCGCGAGCCAAATGACGATTTCTATCTGTTTCGGATGAGCCCAGGTCCGATGCACAAGGCGGGCATCCGTCGTGTTTCAGTCGATGAAATTGGCCGTCTCCGGGATGCAGGTGCGGAGCCTGATTGACCCGGATTCGCCCGAATCGGCAAAATACGCCACCCTTTCCAAAGGTTTGGAGGGTGACACATGGACCAGATAGTGGATATCGCTACGGACGGGCGGCATCTGTCGCGCGAGCGCGGCTTTCTGAAAGTCAGCCAGGGTGCCGAGGAAATCGGCCGCATCCCGCTCGACCAGATCGCTGGGGTGATCGTCCATGCCCATGGCACCACATGGTCCACTTCGCTGCTGACCGAACTGGCGGATCGTGGAGTGCCGGTTGTCCTGTGCGGTACGAACCATGCACCGCGCTCGGTCCTCTTGCCGCTCGAGGGGCATCATGCCCAGGGTGCCCGGCTCCGGGCCCAGTGGCAGGCCAAGGCGCCGCTGATCAAACAGGCGTGGAAACAGGTGGTAATTGCGAAAATTACCATGCAGGCCGCCGCGCTAGAAGCCATGGGAGAGGCCCATGCGCCGCTCGTCATGCTCAGACGCAAAGTCACCAGTGGCGACAGCACCAATACCGAGGCTCAGGCCGCCCGCTACTACTGGCCCCGCATGATGGGCGACGATTTCCGCCGGGACAGGACCGCCCGCGGTTGCAATGCACTGCTGAAT
>JALQUE010000137.1 GCA_023260815.1 Roseovarius sp. | reverse complement strand
TCGCCGGGCCAGTTCTCGACTTCGGTGGTGGTGGTCAGTTGCCCGCCCGGTTCGATCCCCTGCTCGAGGATCGGCTCCAGCATGGCGCGGCTGGCATAGACGCCCGCGGTATAGCCGGCGGGGCCGGACCCTATGATCAGGCATTTGGTGTGGCGCGTCTCGGGCATCTGGGCTCTCCGTGTGGTCGGGTCAGGCCGGATATAGCCCTGTCTGCGACCGGGTGAAACCCCGTTCGACGGGGCGGCGCGTCGCACCCGCAATCGCACCTGCTGTCGCACCCGCAGAGTCCTCCTGCCGCGCGGCGCGAAAGCGCACGCCACACGCAACAGGGCGCACATAAAAAGGGCCCGCGCGACGAGGCGGCGGGCCCTTTGGCGTGATAAGGCGTCGGCGGGGCCGTCAGGCCGCCCGGCGCTTGCGGCGCAGCGCCGCCAGCCCGCCCAGACCGGTCAGCAACAGCCAGCCACCGGCCGGCAGCGGGATCTGGCCCGAGGGTGGCTGGGTGGTGATTTCCTGGACTTTGATGTCAATGAATGCGGTTGCAAAGGAATCCGCAACCGTCCCCGTCGTCGACCGCAGCTTGTTGATGTCCCAAGCCGCGCCACCAGTTTCGAGCGCAAGCTTCACGTAATCGGCAAGTGTGCTTCCGTCACCTGACACAGCTGTGCCGCCGGTATCTGTCGTGTAGGTCGCCAAGGCGGCGTCAAGGAAAGCGGTTCCGGAGTCGTCGATGCCAAGAACTGCGCTTCCTGAATCCGATGAGAAACTGGCATCGACAATGGCGTTCAGCAAAATCTTCTGGGAGACCAGAGCGTTTCTGATCGAGTCATAGCTGAGGCCGAGCGACTGGGTGATGTCGCGATCTTCATCTGTCACCAAGATGAAATTGATCGCTGCACCAGCGGTGAATTGCAGCTTGTTCAAAGCGAAATCGATCGCCGCATAGCCATCTTCGAAACCACCCGATGTCGTCAAGCTACCGAGATTGGTCTTCGCCGTTGACGCGTCGGTCAGCCCTGATCCGACAAGACGTGGGTCATCATTGATCCCTCCCACATTGCCTCCGAATCCAATCACCGCATAGCTGCGGTCCGTGACACCTTCCGCCAAAAGCCCGGCATCCAGTTGGTCGATTACCGTATTCTCGAGAAAAGCCTGGTCTCCGCTCATCGACCCGGATTCATCAACGAGGAACACGACATTCGATATCGTGTTTGTCGTCGTCGTCGTGGCCTGTGCATCCGGCGCAAACATCAACGCGCCCGCAGCGACAAGCCCTGCACCTATAAAATGTTTCAACATGGTTTCCCCCTTTTCAAATATATTCGGGGCCGCAACGGCCCATAATTGACCGCGTCAAAAGCAGAGACAGCCGACGTCACGGGGAACAGGAAACCAAGGCACGGGAAACAGGCTCGGGACGACGGCACTCACTACGCAAAACACGGATTCACCATCTTTCGAACGGTATGAGACTACCACTTTTTGACCATCTCGTGAACACAAACCTGCCTGAATTGTCCTTTCTCCGGGGTCAATGGCCCGGAAAGACAGTCATTCTGTCCCGCTTGAGCGCCCTGAAAATGCACTTGCCCTAACAAAATTGCGAGTCATTGAAATAATATTGCGTGTACCTGCGGTGTCGTTATAACTTTCCCCAATTCAAATCATTGGAGCGAATCATGCCCGCAACGCGTCTGGACGAGATCGATCGCAAGATTCTGTCCGAACTTCAGGCAGATGGACGGATGACCAATGTGGAACTGGCCCGCCGGGTCGGAATCTCGGCGCCGCCCTGTCTGCGCCGGGTGCGCACGCTCGAGGAACAGGGCTATATCCGCGGCTATCACGCCGATGTGGATCCGCGCGAATTGGGCTTCGAGGTGCAGGTTTTCGCCATGGTCGGTCTGCAAAGTCAGGCCGAGGCCGATCTCAGCGCCTTCGAGACCCGCTGCCGCAACTGGCCGCTGGTGCGCGAGTGTCACATGCTCAATGGCGAGGTGGATTTCATTCTCAAATGCGTGGCCCCCGATCTCAGCACCTTTCAGCGCTTCCTGACCGAAGAACTGACTGCCGCCGACAATGTGGCCAGCGTCAAGACGTCGCTGGTGATCCGGGGCGCCAAGGACGAGCCGGGCGTGCCCTTCGACATCCTCGAAGCGCGCCTCAACCAAAGCGCCTGACCCAAGCCTCAACCAAGCCTGATCCACGCCGGCTGATCGCCGTTCAGGCGGCGTCGATCTGGCCGCCGCTGCTGAACGGCAGTCGCAGATGCGCCAGCGCGCCGAAATCCCCCGGCGTGCGGATATGCGGAAAGAACGACAGGAACAGGTCCAGCATCTGCGCGCCCATCTGACGCTCGAACCCGGCGCCGGGGTGGAACGTCTCGAACTCCAGCCCGCCGGCGGTGATCGTGGCATGCTGGCGCAGGCACAGGTGATAGACCGTGATCGCGCTGGGTGGCGTGATCTCGACCACGTTGACCCCATCCGCCAGATCGCGCACCGGGCTGAGCACCTTTTCGCCGCCGAAACTGTCACGCAGATTGGCCGGGCGCGACAGCAACCGCGCGCCGGGTCCGGCCATCAGATTGGTCATCGGGCGCTCCATGCCAAAGGCGTCCGGCATGATCCGGGTCATCCGACAGTCCTGCGCGGCCCGTCCGTCCACCTTGGGCACCAGCGTCATGGACCCGATCCAAACAACACTCTGAAGACCGTGCTCGGCGGTCCAGACATCGCAGCCGGGCAGCAGATCCTCGATCGCCGCGGGGCCGTGGCGCGTGCGGATCAAAGTGCCGCGTGCAAAGGCCGAGAACGCGCTTTCAAAAATCGGGGTGGCCGGGCCGATATTCTCGGCGTCCTGGATCGTCCCGTCGTTGCGCATCGCCATGATCCGGTACTTGCGCAGCATCCTTGGCTTGCGCGCCGTGCCGGGGGCAAGCGCCTCTCGCGGCGCAGTCGCGCGTGTCGTGGGGGCATCTTCGGGGCGTCTGGGCGGCCCAAGCGTGGCGGCCGAATAGGGGATCGTCATGCTGTGTCACCTTCAGGCTTGTCACAACCGCGCCGGCCCCCACCGACAACGACAGAAGGACTTCAAATGTCGTTCACTCAAATCACAAGGTGGCAGCATCACTGATCCGCCTGATTCGAGTCAAATAAACCCGCGCGGTGTTTCCGCTGTCTCTGCAATCGCGTGCCAGGCCGGGTATTGTTTCGCCGTGTTTTACCGTGTTTCACCGTAGTGTCTCGCCAACCGGCCCGGACGATGCGTCCCGCAGCCATGCGCGATCGCAGCGCCGCGCGCAGCGCGCGACGCTGTCCGGTCGATGTTACGCGGCCCGTGCCTTGGCGGCACGGCGGGCCGTGCGGGCATAGGGAAGGGCCGGCAACTGCTGCTGGCTCGTTTCGATCACGGATTTCATCCAACGCTTTTTCATCTGCTTGTCCTCATACTCGTGTCACAGGTTTGCGGATCATCCGCGCTTGTGATGACTATGCCCGTCGTTTAGGGCCGCGATTTGACCGCACCGTCATTCCCTGCAATTTTTTTGCCGATTTCCCTGAGAAATTGTGAAAGTCGCCGGGTTTTTTAAAAAACCGTTTTATGACAAGTATTTGATCTGGGTCGCGCTGCGCGGTCCTAGCGCATTCTGACCCGAATTCTGGCAATCCTGTGGACGTGGCCGCCCCGGATCCGCCCCAATCTCAGATCCGAATGACCGAGATCAGCCGCCCGTAATCCGCCTCGCCGGCATGGGTGGCGCGGCGATAGGAAAAGAATCGCTCGGGGTCCGAATAGGTGCAATGCCGGGTCCATTCGCACTGCCCGACCCCCGCCTGTCGCAGCCTGTGCAGGCCAAAACCCGGCAGATCGAACAGATACCTGTCGCCCTCGCCATTGGCGAAAAAGCGGGCATTGCCTGCGTCGTCGGCCATGAAATCCTCAAGCAGCTCCGGCCCGACCTCATAGGCCCGCTGGCTGATCGACGGCCCGATGACAGCCCGGATCGCGCCGCGCTTGGCGCCCAGCCCCTCCATCGCATCGACGGTGGCCTCGAGCACGCCGTCCAGCGCGCCGCGCCAGCCCGCATGGGCCGCCCCCACCACACCTGCGGTCGCGTCGGCGAACAGCACCGGCTGGCAATCGGCGGTCAGGACCGCCAGCGCCACACCCGGCGTGGCGCTCACCAGCGCATCGGCGCGCGGGCGCTCGGTCACTGGCCCGGTGATCGGCACCACATCCGCCGAATGCACCTGATGCAGCGTCACCAGATGATCGGGCGCCACGTCCATCGCCGTGGCCACCCGCGTGCGGTTGATGCTCACGATCTCGGACTGGTCCGACGATCCCGGCCCGCAGTTCAGCCCCCAGAACACCCCCGATGACGCGCCCCCGCGTCGGGTGAAGAACCCGTGACGATAGGGCGACAGGCTGTCGGCGGTGATGATGTCCAGCGTCATGTCTCAAGTCCGGGCGGCGGCGCCGCTGTTTCGGGGAAAAGCCCAAGCACTTTAAAGACCGTCCCCATTTCCGTGGGATGGGTCAAGCGCCGATGTGCCGCGACATGCGCCTCCAGCGCCGCGCCCTCCAGCCCTTGCGCCAGCGTTTGCGCCCGCGCGGTGATGCCCAGCCGTTCCAGAAAAACCCCTTGCGGCGTCAGCCGTGTATGCGCCGCCGGGGTCGCGGCCTGTGCCAGGGCCTCGAAATCCACATGCGCGGTCAGATCCGCCTCGCCGGGATCGGCCAACGGATCGGCGGTTTGATGCCTCGCCACCGCCTGAAACGTGTCGCCCAGGGACCGCCAGTCGCCATAATCCACGATCAAGGCCGCCCCGCCCTGTGCGCCGATTCGCGCGCCGATCGCCCCCGCCATGGCCTGCGCGCCGGCGCAAATCTCGACGATATCGCCATCGCGCGTGTCGTCTTGCCGATGCGCCAGCGCCGCCACCGGCTTGGGCGCGCTCAGCCCAAGCGCCAGCGCATCCCCCTGCACCCCGACACAGCGTTCGCGCCACATTGCGCCCTCGCGCTGCAGCTGCCGGATCGGCAGCGCATCGA
>JALQUE010000122.1 GCA_023260815.1 Roseovarius sp. | reverse complement strand
TGTGGTTTCTGGTCACTGGAAGTCCGAGGCACATACCGCAGGCAATGCCTGCACCTTGGAGGACTGACGCTGACTGAAGGCAGAGCTGTACAGGCGTGGTCATACCTTTGTTTGGCATCGCTTTCAGCGCACTGACAGGCGACAGGTGGCCGTTGACAGGTGGCCGTTGAAAGGGAACTGATCGGATGGCGTCGATCATCGAATGAAGACGCCCGTGTCCTGACGGGCCTGATCACACTCTGCGTCGCGACTGCATCAGCGCAATGCTGATGAATACGGGTATGGATCACCCGTGGATAAGGGATTGGCCAATCGTGGACTGCTTGTATCATCGCCCAGATTGGGGGCGGCGGATATGAAATAGAGAACGCGATGGCGCGCGAAACCGCGCGCCATGTGGAAGTGCATCTGGAAGGCTTAGTTGGTGCCGGTTGTCGATGTTGTGGCGAAAACCGGAGGAGTGCTTCCCCCGCCAAGACCACCGGCTGCTGCGGCCAAGCCTGCAAGACCGGCGACACCGGCGGCAACGCCTACGCCCACGCCGATCCCGGCCCCGGCAGCTGCCGCCGCGCCGCCAGCTGCTGCGCCGCCAGCTGCGACACCGCCGCCCGCCGCTGCAC
Organism: Roseovarius sp.; assembly: GCA_023260815.1. Classification (GTDB taxonomy): domain Bacteria; phylum Pseudomonadota; class Alphaproteobacteria; order Rhodobacterales; family Rhodobacteraceae; genus Roseovarius. The sequence continues at coordinate 10,514 of JALQUE010000122.1, read as the reverse complement.
CACCTGCTGCACCACCTGTTGCTGCACCGCCCGCGGCCGTTCCGCCACCTGTCGCAGTCCCTGCGCCTGCCGCCGTACCGGTGCCGCCGCCGCCAGCAGTCGAGCTCGCTGCCGCCCCTTGTGTGGACAGGGACGCAAGCGACAGGGACTCAGCCGTTGCCACACCGGCAAGGGCCAAAAGCGCAACGCAGGACATACTCGCACCAATTTTCAACATCTGGAACACTCCTTTTGGGTTGCCGATTTCTACCGAAAACGCGCCATCAAGTAAAACGCCAAATCATATTATTTTGGGACAATTTTAGAGATGCCACTGCGCGCACCCTGTCGCAAAGCGAGGAGGCCGCATGGAATCGGGGATGAAACCCGCAGTATAACTGTTTGGTGCTACGCGCGTGCCAGACAGGAAAACTCGACTTTTATCAGGCGCTTAGATATCTATACGGCTCATATTTTATTGGCAAAAACCAAATGCCCTCTGGTTCTGTCCCGGTCGACGCTTTGCCGAGATATCTGTGACGATTTGGATGGCCCTTTGATCTCTGTGAGCGCATGGAAAACATGCACTGATCCGGGAAAGTTAATTTTTCGTTAATAAATTATCTCAAAAAGATACAAAAGTGTTAACGGAACATGCGCACTCATTGTAGGTCGGAGCCTCGACTCCACCGCCCTGATGATTGGCCTTACCGCCGCTGCCGCCAGCACTTGCAACCGCAGCGACGGCGCAAACCAGATCGTCGGGCTGCGCCGCCAACGGTGACCGCATGACCCGGGTCTCCTGTCGCTCTGCCTGCCGCACATGCGCCAAGCACGCATGACCCTCGATCCCGGTTGCAGTCCCGACTTTGCGGCGCGCGTCTAAAATGCGGGCAGCTTCAAAACCCGATCTTCAAGACTGCGGCCGCGTCCAAAGCCTGACACAGCGGTCGTCTTCCCGCCTCGGTATTTCGGGCCGCCGCGTCCCTTGCCGCCACTGGCATGATCGTCACCATGATCATCGTCGTGATCGTCTGCATGGTCGTCAGTGTGATCGTCGGTGTGATCATCCTCCCCGGTGTGCCGATCTGCGGGGCGTCCATGTTGGCCACCGCCTTGGCCGCCACGGCCGCTGCCGCCCCCACCAGATGCATGACTTCCCTCCACCTGATCGGTGTGCTGCGCCAGTCCGGGGCCAGCGGTGACGCATGCAAGAAGGCCGGTGATCACAAGACGTCGGTTGATGCAGTCGCAGTCCATTGGCGTCATCCTTTCAAGACTGCGGGGCGGACCGAAGACCGCCCCGTCTGTTGTCCCTACTCAAGTGTTTCCGGTACCGCGTATTCGTGAATGAACTCGATGACCGCGCGGGCATCATCCGCCGCCAGCGTATAGGCATCCAACGACCCTGATGCCGAGACATCCACACCCACGCCATCGGTATCGCCGAATACGGTGTCAAAGACATCCACGTCTTGTGCCAGGAAAGACCCGTCATCCTGTTCAACCAGAACCGTGGCCATGACCCCGTCATAGGCATCCGAGCGATCATAAGAAAAATCCGAGTAGTCGATGACAGAATAGGTCACATCGCCCACGGTCGTGGTCGAGATCCCCAAAAACGTGTTGATGTAGGCAATCTCATCCGAGGTGAAAACGCCCGTCTTGTCGGTGGCCGCGGCAAGGAACGCGGCGGACGCATCCAGATCGGCTTGAGTGTAGGCGCCGTCCACCATGAAATCATAGGTGTCACCCGGCAAATCCGACACACCGGGGATCGTGCCCTGCGTCAACAGCGCGACATAAATCGCCAGGTTTTCAAGGGGCGAGTCGATGGTCTTTTCCTCGCCATCCACCGTGAGCACCAAACGCCCTGCGGCATCCGTGGAGACGTCGGTGGCGCTGTTGAGCACATCGATCACTTCGTCGGCCCGTGTCTGCAGCACCTTGGAGGGTGCTCGACCGACGTTCAGGCGGCCCAGTTCAACCTCCAGTGTCAGCGTCTCGTCGACCGGTTTGCCCTCCTCATCCAGCTCGATGGTGTTGCCCTCGGCATCCAAGGGCTGCACAAAGCCTTCATCTGTCAGGATCGGCACGCCGTTCTCATCGCGCAAGATGACCCACAAGTCACCGAAGAGATCGCCCTTGGTCGATCCGGCGTTCGAGGGCTGACCGCCCCCTGAGCCATCCTTGCCACCGGGCTGCCCCGCCCATTCAGGCCGGTCCGATGTGTCATCGCCTTCGTCGGCGCTGTCCACAGCGTCACTGCCCCGGCGACCTTGGTCATCCATCCCGGTGATATCCCTGAAGATACCTCCAAGGCCTTTTGTGCCGCTGCCGCCCTGGCCCATCTGGCCACCCGATCCATGACCGCCACTCGCACCGCCTTGACCGCCTTGCTGCATCTGCTTGCCGCCGTGCTGATCCGCATGGACCGTGTCTGGCACAAGCGATGCCGTGGCCAGAGCCAACCCCGCACAGCCCACCGTGAGTTAGGCTTTTGCAGACAGCTTCCGAAAGGATTTCTTAGGCATCTCACATCCTCCTATTTGCGAGAAAGGGTGAAAAAGCAGCTGGTATTCAGCGCGTCCGCTTTCCCGCCATCCTTTTCAGCACATGCAACGCATTCCTTTATTGATATGCGTCCACGGCCATGGTCGCGCGCGCTGCATGGCCAGTTCACTGCGTTGATAAGCCAGCCGGAAAATTAAAATCGACGTGTCACACCGATGCGGAACAACCGCTCGGTCGTGTCGAACTGATCGACACCCACACGGTAATTGATCTCATTCGAGCTGTATTCGGTCTGTGTGTAGTCCAGCCTGAAATGCGTTTTTTCGTCTATGGGCACCTCGACACCGCCCCCAAACCGAACGCCATCGAGCGTTTGCGTCCGGTCGAAAACGCCGCCACCGAAACTGTAGTCCATATCCAATTCCGACTACACCACGCCCGCGCGACCATACAGAAGCACCGTATCGTTCAGCACATAGCCCACCCGCAACCCGACACCGATCGTGCTTGTTTTCTGGATCGAGTAGATCCGCCAAGTGGGACTTCTTTCGATGTTCCAATCCATCGAAGACCATTCGGCCTCGGCTTCGGCGCCGACATAGAACCGACCTGTTTGGTATCCATACCCGCCGTAAAAGCCGCCGGTAAAGCCTTGTCCGGACCGTGTGGTGACAAGTGTGAAAGGCGGATTTGCGGGATTGCCGGGCAGCCTTGGCCCGGCATTGTCACTTTGCAATGTGCCGTGCCCAATCTGTGCGCCCGCATAGAACCCCGAGAAATCGACGGGTTGAGCGGTCTTCTCAGATTGGGTTTTGGCTCCAAAGGCATAGACCAGTCCAAATCGGGCAAGGCTTTCTGTGGTTGCGAAATTGTCGTTGTTGACCCCAGGTGACGCCCCGATCGGATAATCTTCATAGGCCCGAAGCTGATACTCCATCCGCCCCGACAGGTGATTGCCCAAGGGGATTTCAGCACCTACACCGAACAGAAGTCCCGTCTGTCGATCCGAGATCGTGATCGGAAGCCCGTTGTCACGCCGGTACACGCTGTCAAAGGCGGCCGAGATGACGCCGAAACGCCCATACACAAGCGCGTCCCTTTGGGTGCGCAATCCCAAGACACCGCTAAGGGCATAGGCGTCGCCGCGCGTTACGCCAAAGTCCCGGCCTGCCAGATGGCGCCATGAGGCATCTGTGACTTCAGCCTCCAGCTCGGCTCCGATCACAAGTACGCCATAGGTGCTTCGGTAGCCTGCAAAAACACCGCCCGCCGGGCCATGATCCCCAAACCCTGCGGTCAGATTGCCGCCCGCCCCGCGCGCGCCGTCCACTTTCGTCTGAAGGCCAAGATCGCCCATTTGCAGACCGGCGTAAAAGCCCCCAGTGCTTTGCGTGGCCAGCGTGGCCGTATCCTTGTCAAAGCGCGGATCAAGAGCGGCACCAAAGCTCAGTGTGATCCGGTGCTCGTCGAGCTCGGCCCCAGCCACGTCCGATTGGCGCTGGCGGAAATCGTAATTGGTGTCCAGATAGATGCGCGGATTCAAATAGTATCGCAGCGACAGGCCGCTTTCGAACAGCATGTCGGTACGCGCGATGTCCTGGTACGCATTCTGGGTCAGAAACGAATAGGCGGCCAGCGACATGTTGCTGGCAACCCGGTGGCGCAGCCGCAGACCAAGCGAGGTCGAGATGGCCCCAGACGCGCCGCGCAGGGTGGTCTCCTCGATGCTGCGCTCCACCACGGCCTCGAGGTCCGTCCGATCGTTCAGGGGCAAGGTCAGGTCCGCGGCGAAATCAAGGGCTATCGTTGTCCCGAACCTAGCGTCGTCGTACTCCTGCGCCATCACACCCAGCAGAACTTCGCCCTGCACTGGGCCCATCCGGCCGGAATAGCCCACCGCGGCCTGATAGCCATCGGAACTGCGGCGCATCCCGTCACTGTCTACATCCTGATCGTAATCCCGCTGGTCATAGATACCCTGCAGGAACACCTCCCCGGTTTCCGTGCCCAAGATGCCGATCCGTCCGCCAAACTCCACCTCGCGCCGATCACGATCATCATTGTCGATGCTGACGCCAAGGGCGGTAGGCGTGTCGTCGTAATCCAGATCCCGGACATTGACGCCAAGTCGGAAATTGCGCTCCCCAAACGTCCCGCCCACTCCGAAATAGCCACTGGTATCGCTGAATTCAGTGGGCCTCAGGCCATTTACGTCATCTGGCGACTCGCGGCTTTCATGGCCAAGGCTGTAATCCAGCCCTGCAAAGGCGAAGACGCTGTCATTCAAGCGAAAAAGGCCCTCCGCACCCAGAAAGTAATCGTCGTAATCCTCACTCGAATACTCTGCGAACCTCGCCATTTCCGCCCGCGCCTCAAGGTTCAGACGGAAATCCTCTGCGCGATAGGACAGCGTCATCCATGGGGCAATGAATGTGACGAAATCCGACCGACGATCATTGGCGGTCAGGAACACATTGTCGGTAAACTGTTCGGATACGGTCACGCCCGTGTCGACGTCGACAGGCGATGCCGTGTCGTCCTGCGCCTCGGCCTGTGGCGGTGCGAAATGCACCAGAAGCAAAGCGGTTGCCGTAAGAATACAACGCCTGTCTTGAAAGCCCATCGTGCCCTCCAAAGTTCAATTCCTTGCAGCCACGTGCATTTGCATACGGGGAACTGGAGACAGCACCACAGCGGCAAAACCCGGGGCATTCAAAATCCGTGTCATAAAAAACAAGACCAAAAGCGCGCCTCGGCAGCGTGCCGGACCGTCATGAAAACACAGTAGGTGTCTTTGAAAGGGCCAATTCCAACGGCCATCCGATGAACCACAAGGCGTGGGTACCGTGCCGCCAGGCGCTCGAAAGCCCGCCGGGTATGATACAGCCCTCATCAAGACAGTCTCCGTTTTCTTGCGCGGTGCGCGATCCTGCTCCAACATGGAACATGTTAGAAACCAAGACTTTTTACCGGTCTATGACGCCGGACAATGGACCTGAACGCCAACCAAAGTATGATCAAAGGCGGATGTGGGGCCGCAGGGCAATGGGATGCGTGATAAATCGCAGGTTGGGTCAAACGCGGAAAATGTCCGACCCAACATCGCGTGGCCAGATCGTCGATGTTGTGGATGGGGCATATGAATGCACACCCAAGTGATTCGCATCCGAATTCGAAGATGTAAGTATCTGTTTTTGCTTATGTTATTTTTGAGAGAGTTGCAAGGTGGGTCAATTACATGCACATCCGGACCATAAGCATGCACACCTTGAACGAAACCGACAAACAAAAAGGGCCCACACAATGGGGCCCCTTGTTCGTCGCGATGATTGTCTGAGTTTCTTGATCAGGACTGCTTTTGGCCCGCGGATTTCTTTTTCCTCGTCTTTTCAATCATCTCGAGGATTTTTGCGGGATCGAAATTGTCCTGATAGTTTTTCAAGGTGAACGGTGAATAGCCCTTTGAGAACCCGGAAATTTTCGAAAACGCCTCTGAAAAATGATCGATCGTGCAGGTCTTGTCCGATGTGAACGCGGCAAGGCTGAACGCCTCGATCAGGAGTTCGATCACCAACCCCCAACGCAAACATGCCGCGAAGGACAATCGCTCCAAGAAATTCTGGGTAGCAAGGTCCTCGATTTCCAGACCGGCCCTGTCGCCATAGCTGAAAAAAAGGTGAAGCAATTCCTCCTTGTCCGATGAACGCGACAGGTCGATCCCGTCGAAACGCACGACCCGGAGCAGCCGGTCGAGTTGCTCCTCTTTCTTGATCTGGGTGGCAAGGCTCGGGATCCCGGAGAAAATCAGCATCAAGGGCCAGTTGTGATCCTTGAGGAGCGACTTGAAGCTGTCGAGGATTTTCTGGTTGGTCGCGGTGTCTGCGGCCGTGAACACATGTTGGCATTCGTCGAAATGGATACCGACCACGCCCTGAAGCTCCGCGTATTTCCGGACCTTCGACCAGATTTCCGTTTGAGAATTATGCCCCCGGATGGGGTAACCCAAAACGTCCAGAATGACGACCCCGAGATCTTTCCAGGTGACCTTCCCCGACAGAAGGCAGGACACGATCTTCGCGGGACGGCCATCGGGCATGATGGTCGTTCCGTCGTTTAAAGCCTTCAACATCGTTTCGATCTCGGTCGATTTTCCTTGCCTGGATTCCCCGATGACAACGATGCCCCGCGCCTCGAACCGCCCCCCGATGGAGGCCTTGGTGTAATAGTCGGTAGCGCACCATGTCATGGCGTCGCGGAGATGCTCGGACCGGATGAAAGGGAACCGGGCCGCGAGAAGCGGCTTGCGGACATCCACGACGGCTTTGTTGATAAATGACATTACTTCAGCTCCTTCAGATTTTTCGGGCGGACCAGCTTCTCGACTTGGCTCGGGGCCTTTTCTGTGCGCCTTTGCGGGGCTGTGGTTTCGATTGAGGGGGGCGAAGGCAGCTGGCCCCCAGAAACAGTCGGGTCACCTGTCGGATCGGTTGTGTCTTCCGCGGTTTCCTCGGGGTCATCAATGACCACCCCGTCAATCACGGAGTTCCCGCCCCCGATCTGGAAAACTCCCGCCCCCGGCGCAAGGCTGGTGATGGCATTGGGCGCAGTTGTCCCGGGCAGTGTCTCTGTCCGGATAACCCGGGCGCCCGCGAAAACCGCCTTTGCCATTGCCTTGCACTCTTCGATGGTGGTGTAGCTGCGGGGCAGATCATGTTCGACCCCGATCGAGGAGATCTCGTCGAACCGCCTGATCTTCGCCTGCATCAGGCGATCATGATAGATTTCGGTGGCCTCGGGATCCTCACGCCGATATTCGGCCATGAGCTGGAGCACCTCCCCGATCGTCATGTCCGCGAAGACGGTCATCTGCAGATGAACCTCGATGGGATCGCGATAGCCAGGCATCACCACTGTTGCGATATTCAGATTGTCCGGGTCCACGAAAACCTTGACCTTCCCTTCGAAGAACTGCTGGTCCCGGATGATTTGCAGCTCGTCAGAATTGAACCAGACACCACCGAAGACACGGACACCTTCATCGGAAGGGGTGGCCTCGACCTCCCAGCCCAGATGGATGCGCCGGGTGTTCGGATCGGACAGTGCCACCTGCCCCCGGGTCCGGTTGATCTCCTGATAGACATCCCAAGGCCGCCGCCCGCCCATGCCGACGCCGTAGTGGCGCTCAAACGGATACTCATCGACCAGATAGCGGGTCAGCATCCCGTAGAGCGTTTCGACGTCAACCACGCCGTTCCGGATAGCGTCATAGCCGGGGAGTTCCCCCGGACGCCGCCCGGTGTAGCCGGGCATCAGCTTGAAGAAACGGGATTCCAGCGTTCCGAATACACGCTCATCAGGCCCCCGGTCTTCCGGGCGATATGTACGAGTGGTGGTGTCGATCGTGCCCATGCCCATCAGGGATCCGATAACCGTGGAATTCCGGAGACCGGTCCCGTTGTCATGGCGCAGATACAGAATTCCGCAGCCACGTGCGGGCTCGTTCATGCAGCCGTAGCGCCGCTGCTCCCGTGTCTTGTCGCGGGTCGCCATGCGCAGCAGCGCAAGGGTCGCCTCGGCATTGGGGTTTTCGGTGATGATCCAGGCAAGCGGCATCCGGCTCGCAAGGTCATATAGGATGATGATATGCACCCTTTTGCGGATGTATTCATCTGCCGCCTCAAGTGCCGCCCTCGCGTCATCGGACAGCGTGTTCCAGAGCCCCTCTTTTTTCGCGGCGACCACCATGGAGATCTTCTGCTCATCCTTGGCACAGATCTCTGCGACAATCAGGGCCCGGGTATCCGTGCTCCCCCTCCCGCGATTTCTGCGGGCCTCCCGCGGCCCATGGATTGCAATCAGATATTCCGTTGGTGACAGGAGCATATCCCGGTGCCGCCGAACGGTCTTTTCCGCTGGCGTGACAAAATCCGGCAGATCATTCAGCCGCCTGAAAACGTTCTCCTTCTCGATCAGGGTTGTCAGATAGGTATGGACATTCGCAACGCTGGTTGTCTTTCTGTCCAGCCCGATCTTTTCCCAAGACTCGGTCATCAGCTCGCGGATCCGCGGACATAGACGCTGCTTATGGTTTCCCCGCATATGAACAAGGGGAACCAAGGCATCCTCCGCGCTCTCGCCCGGGCCCAGAGCCTTGTAACGCGAATAATGCTCGTTGATCGTCCGCCCTTTATACAGGATGCGGTCTTTCGATTTTTCCCCGCCACGCAAGGGTTTGACCCGAACCGGTTCACCCAGAAGCAACGTGGTTTGTTTCGCGATGAATTCACGCACATTTACGGGATCAAGGGACCTGCCCGAAGGCTCAAATTCCGGATCGTCCTCGCGCCGCTGCGCCACGTAAATATCCACGGCCTTGCACATCGCCACATGGTAGCGTGCGCGAGCCCGCTGTTCCGGGTTCTTCAAGGCTTTGACGGAGGCATACCCCCCAAGGCGTTGCCGGAGGCGATCGCCTGTCACCGCCACGGCCGAATTGATTTTCGCGTTCGGCAGCTTGAGGTGCTCGATCAATCTGTCAAAGGTCACAACGGTTGTGGCGCCATCCTCGATGCCGACCATCGAATAGCCGTTTTCCGTCACCCCGGTGACGGCCATGGGCCGGTTCAAAAGGGTGATCTCGGTACCGGGCAGGAAATTGTAACGTGGGGCGATGGTCATGCTGCGACTCCAATCTGTGAATGTTCCCAAAGGACATGGTCAAGGTTTGCGTGGACGAGCCCGCGGGCGACGAGCCGGTAACAGGCCTGAAACGCCCGTGCCTGTGAGATCGGCACATGCGGAAACAGGTCCTTCATGAAGTAAAGTGCCCGCAGGTTACGGGCGGTTTCCAAGACGATGGTGTCCGCCTCGTCATCCTTGACGGACATCCAGTGATACATGCGAAACAGGTTCTCCCGCCGCTGACGGGTGTAATCGTTCGCATTGACGACGATCATGTCATCGGCGGCGTCCTTGGGGGTTGCCGCGATGATCGCCTGGATATCCCGGACGGTCCGGGGCTTCAGCAGGCTGGCCTCATTGCGCACGAACACGAGGCGGCGGTGCCCTGACCGGAAGGTCAGAAGCAGGTCATGGGTATAACTCCGCTCGTCTCCGGCCTCGTCAATGAAGGTCACCTCCAAGGGCTGGAAATGCAGATCATAGAGGTCGGGGCACATGAGGGCCTGCACCGCGGTGGCCGCCTCGCCGGCGCTTTCCGCGATGCCCACCTTGGGCACCCAGTCATTCGCCGCCGTCCGGTAAGGAATGAAAATCTTGTGGCTCGTATTGCTGCGGCCACTGGGATTGCGCACCCCGTCGAACGGCAGAACCCCATAGATGTCGCCCAGTTGGATCGGATCCATCTTGGGGAGCTTCTGGGGGGCGTGATGCCAAGTGTCATTGTCTTTGACCATTTCGACATGGTCGGCGTAGTTCCGTTTTTTTCCGGGCATGTCATTTACCTCGAAGGGAAAAACACCCCGACCGGGAATTCGGTCGTTGTCATCGCGTGGCGCAGGGAGAAAAGGGAGCGGATCGCCGCTCTCGTCCCGGATCTGCGCAAGCCTCTCCCGATCCCGTTCTTCAACGGGCACTGGAGGCGAGGGAATGACGGGGAAAACCTTGAAAGCCGGGACATCACATGATATCCAAGCAGGTGAATGAGGTTCGGTTTTCCTACCGTCCTGAGGAACGTCCGATCCGTTGGCGCGGATTGGACGTTTTCTTTTTTACGGTGACATCTTCTTCTCCTTGTTCCTGTCCGGCACGCTGCGTCCCGGGGTTGCGGTTGGCTTCATTTGCGACTGTGGTTCCTATCAGGATTGCCGCAGAAAAGGAATAATTACCCTTTATTTTCATATGTTTGCGGAAAATCGGAATGTGCCGTTTTTTCGCATTTCTTACGGGTTTGAGGCACGAAGACGTTGGGTGTCCCGCCGAAGGCGACACCACTGCTTGTGCCAGGTTGCGCTCATCTTCCGTTTTTCGCCAAGCCATTGGTTTTGCGAAAAAAGAAAGAT
>JALQUE010000098.1 GCA_023260815.1 Roseovarius sp. | reverse complement strand
TGCTGTCCGTGCTGTAGCTTTCGCGCAAATTAACATAGTTCGCGTTCACGCTGGTCACGGTCGCGATGACGGGTGCGCCGAGGTCTTCGCGCTTCGGCGGCTGTTGTGGAGGTTGCACAGGCTTTGCGCTCCATGTGAATTTCTGATTGACGCGGGCAATCTGCGCCAGCATGTCAGCGTTATCGAGCACGCCGAAGCCGGACGCCTTGCCTTGATCGTTTGCGGGCCAGTTATCGCCGCTGAACAGTAGCACGGGCATCCCCTCGCGCTGAAACATGCCGGCGTGACGCCGGATCAGGTGGATTACGTCAATGCCCATGGCACGAGCACCATGGCCGATCCGATCGAGCTGAAGGCGGTGGAGCGGCTGCTGGGGGATGCGGCGGACAAGGCGACGATGAGTTCGACGAAATCCTCGACCGGGCACCTTCTGGGGGCGGCGGGGGCGATCGAGGCGATCTTCTCGATCCTGGCGGTGCGCGATGATGTGGCGCCGCCGACGATCAACCTGGACAACCCGGCGGTGGAGACGGTTCTGGACCTGACGCCGAATGCGAAACGGGAGCGGAAGATCGATGTCGCGATCTCGAACAGCTTCGGATTTGGGGGCACCAATGCCTGTCTGTGCCTTGGGAAACCGCGCTGATGTGGCGGCATATTGCCTCTAACTTCCTGACTTTCCTTGTTGTTCTGGTTTTCCTTGTGGGGGGTGTGATCCTTTGGGGGCAATCGGAATACACCGCGCAAGGCCCGTTGGATGAACCGATCTGCCTGAGGGTGGAGCGGGGCAGCAACATGCGGGCGGTGTCGCGCGAGTTACAGGATGAGGGGGCGATTTCCAACGGCACGATTTTTCGGGTCGGCGTGGATTATGCCAACAAGAACAGTCTGTTAAAGGCCGGTAGCTGGCTGATTCCGGAAGGCGCCAGCATGTCGGAGATCGCAGACATCGTCACCCGTGGGGGGGCGAGCACCTGCGGCACCGAGGTGGTCTATCGAATCGGTATGACCGATGCGGAGATCGAGGTGCGCGAACTGGACCCGGTCACCAACCGCTATGTCGAGAAAGCCGCCTTTGCCCCCGGCGAGGGGGACGCGCCCGAAGCCTTTGAAAGCGTTCGGGAAAAAGCCGATACGCGGTATCGGATCGCGGTGGCCGAGGGGGTCACCAGCTGGCAGGTTCTGCAAGGGCTGGCGGCGGTGGACGTGCTGGAGGGAGAGGTTAACGAGATCCCGCCCGAAGGCAGTCTGGCGCCCAACAGCTACGAGGTGCGCGAAGGCGACACGCGGGCCAGCGTGATCCAAAGAATGCGGCAAGCGCAGGATGTTATCCTGGCCGAAGCCTGGGACGAGCGGCAGGATGATCTGCCGCTGCAAAGCCCGTACGAGGTGTTAATCCTTGCCTCGATCATCGAGAAGGAAACCGGCGTCGCGGAAGAACGCGGGCAGGTGGCCAGCGTGTTCGTCAATCGCCTGAACCTTGGGATGAGATTGCAGACCGACCCGACGGTGATTTATGGCATCACGGAAGGCCAGGGCGTGCTTGGCCGGGGGCTGCGGCGGAGTGAGCTTCGGGCCGAAACCCCTTGGAATACTTACGTAATCGACGGGCTTCCGCCCACCCCGATCGCCAATCCGGGGCGCGCGAGCATCGAGGCGGCGGTCAACCCGCTGAGCACGGACTATATCTTTTTCGTGGCCGATGGCACGGGCGGACATGCCTTTGCCAAGACGCTGGACGAGCACAACCGCAACGTCGCCCGCTGGCGCGAGATCGAGGCGCAGCGCGCCACGGACTGAGTGTGTCCGATCCGTACGAAACCGACGCGCGTTTGGGACCAAACGCGTGCCTTGGGGCGCAAGTTGTGTCCATTCCGTACACAAATCCGGCCTGACAGCCCCAGAATGCGCGCCCAAATTCGGCGCGCATATCCCGTCTGTCATCCCCGACCATATTTCTGATCCGAAGCTCCGTGCGGAGCATCGCGCGGAGCATGGCCCGAAGCACGGCCCGGAGCACCGCGCGGTGCCTTCAGGCGGTCTTAACGCCTGTCGTCCAGCCTGATGGAGCCGGAAGGGCGGTCTGTGCCCGTCCCGACGACCCGGAGGGGCGGACACGAACAAGGCACGCGAGGCATGAGCTAATATGGTTTTGATCACCCCGGACGAACGTCCAACGGGATTGACGACGTCTATCGACTCTTTGGAACGGCAATTGTCGGACATGCAGCTTGGGTTGCTGCAGCTCTATGACCGAATCCAAGGCGGCGATCTTGACGACCTGAAAAACGCGAACCGGGCCACTGCGGAAATCCGGCAATGGCTGAAAATCGCGATCGAAGCGGAGGCGCATCTTGAAAAACGCAGAAAACACGAAAAGGGCATCGTCAACGACTACGCCCTCGACCTTTCCGAAGCACGGGCTTCGGTTTGCGGCCGGCTGGATCGTCTCAGAAGGGCAAGATGCCCAGGACGCGTTCATCGAAAGTCTTGCTGAGGGGGAGTTGATGGCGCTGCCCTTCCTGTTCGAGTTCTGGGCGCTGGAGCATCAGTTGCCCCCCGAGGGAGACTGGCGGAACTGGGTGATCCTTGGTGGTCGGGGCGCGGGCAAGACGCGGGCGGGCGCCGAATGGGTGCGCGCGCAGGTCGAAGGCGCGCGCCCGCTGCATGAGGGGGTCTGCCGGCGCATGGCGCTGGTGGGCGAGACGATAGATCAGGTGCGAGAGGTGATGATTTTCGGTGAAAGCGGGATCATGGCCTGTTCGCCGCCCGACCGGCGGCCCGATTGGCAGGCGACGCGCAAGCGTCTGGTCTGGCCGAATGGCGCGGTGGCGCAGGCGTTTTCGGCGCATGAGCCAGAGGCGCTGCGCGGCCCGCAATTCGACGGGGCCTGGGTGGATGAGATGGCCAAGTGGAAAAAGGCCCGCGACACCTGGGACATGCTGCAATTCGGGCTGCGGCTGGGGGAGCATCCGCAGGTCTGCATCACCACGACGCCGCGCAATGTGGGGGTGCTGAAGGACTTGCTCGAGCAAAAGAGCACCGTGGTCACCAGCGCCCCGACCGAGGCCAACCGGGCGTTTCTGGCGCAGTCCTTCCTTGAGGAGGTGCGCGCGCGCTATGCCGGGACACGGCTGGGGCGGCAGGAGTTGGATGGCGTCCTGCTGGATGAAGCCGAGGGCGCGCTGTGGACCAATAGCGGGCTTGAGGCCTGCCGGATCGACCGGCTGCCCGATCTGGACCGGATCGTTGTGGCGATCGACCCGCCGGTGACGGGACGGGCGGGGTCGGACGAATGCGGGATCGTGGTGGCGGGGGCGGTGACACGCGGCCCGGTGCAGGATTGGCGGGCCTATGTGCTGGCCGATTGTTCGGTGGGGGCGGCACGGCCGCTGACATGGGCCAATGCGGCGATTTCCGCGATGGAGCAGTGGGGCGCCGAGCGGCTGGTCGCCGAGGTCAACCAGGGCGGGGACATGGTGGCGCAGGTGATCCGGCAGGTGGACCCGCTGGTGCCGGTCAAGGCGGTGCATGCCCGGCGCGGCAAGGTGACCAGGGCCGAGCCTGTGGCGGCCCTTTATGAGCAGGGCCGGGTGCATCACATGCGGGGCTTGGGCACGCTGGAGGACCAGATGTGCGCCATGACGGCGCGCGGCTATGAGGGCAAGGGCAGCCCCGACCGGGTGGATGCGCTGGTCTGGGCACTGACCGAGTTGATGATCGAGCCTGCGGCGCATTGGCGGCGGCCACAGGTGCGCGCGGTCTGATTTACTTTTGTTAAACCTTTCGCGGTCTGATGCCCCCTGTGATGCGACAAACCGGCGGGCACAGCCAAGGAGACGAGCCGAGATGATACTGGATTTCTTCCGACAGGGGGGGGCTGCGCCGCAGGGTGCAGAGGCGCCCGAGCAAAAGGCGAGTGCGGCGGGGCGCAAGGCGGTCTGGCAGGGCATGGGCCTGGGCCGGGTGGCCTGGAGCCCGAGGGACAGCGCCACGCTGACGCGCACGGGTTTTGCCGGCAACCCGGTGGGGTTTCGCTGTGTCAAGATGCTGGCCGAGGCGGCGGCGTCCTTGCCGCTGGTGGTGCAGGCCGGTGCGGCGCGCTTTGCCAAGCATCCGCTGATCGATCTGATCGCCCGGCCCAACCCCGCACAGGGGCGCGCGGCGCTGTTGGAGGCGCTTTACGGGCAATTGCTGTTGACGGGGAATGCCTATCTTGAGGCGGTCGGCGGAGAGTCTGGGGGCGGTGCTGCTGTGGGTGGAGAGTCTGGGGCGGTGCCCGAGGAACTGCATGTCCTGCGCTCGGACCGGATGAGCGTGATCCCCGGCGCCGATGGCTGGCCTGTGGGGTATGAGTATGCGGTGGGCGGGCGCACGCACCGGTTCGGCGCCGAGGCGATCTGTCATCTCAAGTCGTTCCATCCGCAGGACGATCATTACGGGCTGTCGGCCTTGCAGGCGGCAGCGCAAGCGGTGGATGTGCATAACGCGGCAAGCCGGTGGTCGAAGGCGCTGTTGGACAATGCGGCGCGGCCGTCTGGGGCGATCGTCTATCGCGGGGCCGAGGGGCAGGGCGCGTTGAGTGCCGATCAGTATGACCGGCTGGTCTCGGAGATGGAGACGCATCATCAGGGCGCGCGCAATGCGGGGCGTCCGATGCTGCTGGAGGGGGGGCTGGATTGGAAGCCGATGGGGTTCAGCCCGTCGGACATGGAGTTCCAGAAGACCAAGGAGGCCGCGGCGCGCGAAATCGCGCTGGCTTTCGGGGTGCCGCCGATGCTGCTGGGGATACCGGGGGATGCGACCTATGCCAATTACCAGGAGGCGCATCGGGCGTTCTACAGGCTGAGCGTGCTGCCGATGGTGGCGCGGGTGGCGGCGGGCGTGGGCCATTTCCTGTCGGGGTTCACGGGCGAGCGGCTGGAGCTGCGGCCCGATCTGGACCAGGTGCCGGCGCTGGGGGCCGAGCGTGACGCGCAATGGCAGCGCATCGCGGGGGCGGAGTTTCTGACCGAGGCCGAAAAGCGCCGGATGCTGGGATTGCCGGCGCGGGACGCCGACGATGAGTGATCCCTATCCGCCTGACCGCTACGGGTTCGAGGCGTTCGACTGTGCGCCGGCGCTGAGGCTGGAGGCGCATGAGAGGGTGGCGCAGTTGCAGCATGATGCGTTGCTGCACCGGCTGGAGAAGATCGAAGGGGCGCTTGAGCGACTGGAGAAGCGGCTGTGGCTGGCGGTTTACGGTGTTGTGGGCGCGATCCTGGCGCAAGCGTTCCAGCCGTTGCTGGCGGCGCTGCCATGAGGGGTGAACGGGATGTGGGGTAATCAAAGGATGGTCGGGATGCAGAGCGACAGCGGGCTGGAACACAAGTTCTGCCGGATGGATGACGGGTTGAGCGTGACCGAAGGCACGCGGATCGAGGGTTATGCGAGCCTTTTCGGGGATGCCGACCGGGGCGGCGATGTGGTGGCGCGGGGCGCGTTCGAGACCTCGTTGAAGCGCATGGCCGCAGAGGGGCGGCGGGTCAGGATGCTGTGGCAGCACGACCCGGCCCAGCCGATCGGCGTCTGGGACGAGGCGCGCGAGGATGCGCGCGGCCTGTGGGTCAAGGGCCGTCTGCTGGACGGTGTGGCCCGCGCGCGGGAGGCCGCCGCGTTGATCGAGGCGGGAGCGCTGGATGGTCTGTCCATCGGTTATCGCACGGTGCGGGCGGTCAAGATGGAGAAAGGCGAAAGGCTGGGCCAAAGGCTTTTGACGGAACTGGAGCTGTGGGAGGTGTCGTTGGTGACCTTCCCGATGCTGCCCAGTGCGCGGGTGGGCGCGAAGGGGGACACCCCCGAGCATGACCCTGCCTTGCGTGACGTGGCGGCGATCTTCGAGGTCGCCCGCCAGGAGTTGGCGCGCCAAGACGACTGACGCGCCTGGGATCACCTCAAACAGACGGGATCAAGCGATGAGCAAGACCGAGGCGAAGGCTCGGACCGGGGGAGATGTGTCTCCGATGGCCGAGGTGAAATCCGCCGTGGCGGGATTCATGACCGAGTTCATGGGCTTTCGGGCCGATATTCTGGAACGTTTTCAACAGCAGGACGACAAGATGACGAAGATGGAACGCAAATCACTGGCGCAGGCGCGCCCCCTTCTGTCCACCAGTGCCGAGACCGCGGCACCGCATGTGAAAGCCTTTGACGCCTATCTGCGCACCGGCGACGATGATGGGCTGCGCGGGCTGGACCTGGACAGCAAGGCGATGTCGAGTGCCGTGGCGGGCGATGGCGGCTATCTGGTGGACCCGCAGACAGCCGACACGATCCGATCAACCCTGGCGTCGACCGCGTCGATCCGGGCGATTGCCAATGTTGTGCAGGTGGAGGCCACGTCCTTTGACGTGTTGATCGACCATACGGATGTGGGGCATGGCTGGGCCACCGAGAGCGGCCCCACCACGGAGACCGGCACACCCGCGATCGACCGGATCACCATTCCGCTGCACGAGTTGAGCGCGCTGCCGAAAGCCAGCCAACGCCTGCTGGATGACAGTGCCTTCGACATCGAGGCGTGGCTGGCGGGGCGCATTGCCGACAAGTTCGCCCGCGCCGAGGCGGCGGCCTTTGTGGCCGGTGACGGGATCGACAAGCCCAAGGGTTTTCTGACCCATCCCAGCGTCGACAACGATGTGTGGGTCTGGGGCAATCTGGGCTATGTGCCGACCGGGGCCGCTGGCGCCTTTGACGGGGCCGAGGCGCTGATTGATCTGGTTTATGCGCTGGGCGCGCAATACCGCGCCAATGCGGTGTTCGTGATGAACTCGAAAACCGCCGGAACGGTGCGCAAGCTGAAGGACAATGACGGGCGTTTCCTGTGGTCCGATGGGCTGGCGGCCGGGGAGCCTGCGCGGCTGCTGGGCTATCCGGTGCTGATCGCCGAGGACATGCCGGATGTGGCGGCGGAGGCCGCGGCCATCGCCTTTGGCGATTTCGGGGCGGGATATACCGTCGCCGAGCGCCCGGACCTGCGGGTGCTGCGCGATCCGTTTAGCGCCAAGCCGCATGTGCTGTTCTATGCCACCAAGCGCGTGGGCGGCGATGTGAGCGACTTTGCCGCGATCAAGCTGCTGAAATTCGCGGTCTCGTAAGGGGCGCGCGGATGGGGGGCGGGCCGGACATGCGTCGGCCCGCGTCCGGGGCGTGCGCCGGGGTTCCCCGAGGTGTTGTCCGGCTGCTTCCCCCTCCGGGCGGGCAACGGGGTGGCGCGCGCCTGAACGACCGGAGGGGTCCGGGATTTGTGGAGAGGATCCATGATGTTGATTGAAGAAACCGGGGTATCGCAAGCGGCGTTGCCGCTGGCCGAGTTCAAGGCGCATCTGCGGCTGGGAACGGGGTTTTCCGAGGAGGGTCTTCAAGACCCCGTGTTGGAAAGCTTCTTGCGGGCCGCAATGGCGGCGATCGAGGCGCGGACCGGCAAGGTGCTGATCCGCCGCGCGTTTCACTGGACGCAGATGGCATGGCGCGCGCCCGAAGGCCAGCCGATGCCGGTGGCGCCGGTGACGCAGATCACGTCGCTTGTCCTGCGCAGCCGGGGCGGCGACCAAGAGGCGATCCCGCCCGCGTTCTATTGGCTGGAGGTGGATGCGCATCGCCCGGTGCTGCGCCCGCAGGGGGCGATGCTGCCGGTGATCCCGCGCGGCGGCACCGCTGAGATCGTCTTTGAGGCCGGCTTTGCGGTGGCCTGGGGCGATCTGCCGGCGGATCTGGCGCAGGCGGTGCTGCTGCTGGCGGCGCATTACTACGACTATCGCGACGAGACCGCGCTGGGCGATGGCTGCATGCCGTTCGGGGTGTCGAGCCTGATCGAGCGGTATCGCACCGTGCGGCTGTTTCATGGACGCACAGGGTGATGGGGCGGGTGCATCTGACCCGGCGCCTGGTGCTGGAGGCCCCCGAGCGCGCGCCGGATGGGGCGGGCGGGTTTGCCGAGACATGGGTGGCTCTGGGCACGCTGTGGGCAGAGCTGGTGGCGCGCACCGGGCGCGAACGCGGCGGCGAGAGCGTGCCGGTGTCGGCCACGGCCTACCGGATCACGGTGCGCGCGGCCCCTGTTGGGGCCACGGCGCGGCCCCGGCCCGGTCAGAGGTTCCGCGAGGGCGCGCGCGTGTTCCGCATCGAGGCGGTGGCCGAGCGCGATCCGGGCGCGCGGTTCCTGGTCTGCTTTGCCCAAGAGGAGGTGGCGGTATGAGCTATGCGGTGGCGGCAGCCTTGCAGGAGGCGGTGTATCAGCGGCTGGCAAGCGATGCGGCGCTGGCGGCGCTGGTGGGCGGGGCCATCTATGACACGCTGCCCGCAGGCAGCCTGCCCGAGACCTATGTGACCCTTGGACCCGAAGAGGTGCGCGCACGCAGCGACGCCAGCGGCGGTGGCGCGTGGCATCGCCTGACCGTGTCGGTGGTCACGTCGGCGGCGGGGTTTCACGCGGCCAAGCAGGTGGCGGCGGCGGTGGGCGATGCGCTGGCTACGGGCGGTCTGAGCCTGAGCCGGGGGCGGCTGGCGGGCCTGCATTTTTACCGCGCACGGGCACAGAGGGAAGGCACCGGCGCACAGCGTCGGATCGACCTGACCTTTCGGGCGCGGGTGGAAGACACGGTTTAATCCCTTGATTTCATGGAGAGAGTGAAATGGCGGTACAGAATGGCAAAGACCTGCTGGTCAAGATCGACCTGACGGGTGACGGCAATTTCCAGACGGTCGCGGGGCTGCGGGCCACGCGGGTGAGTTTCAACGCCGAAAGCGTCGATGTCACCAGTCTGGAGTCGGGGGGCGGCTGGCGCGAGTTGCTGGGCGGCGCGGGGGTGAAATCGGCGGCGATCAGCGGCTCGGGGATTTTCCGGGACGCGGCCAGCGATGAACGCGCGCGGCAGATCTTCTTTGACGGTCAGGTGCCGGATTTCCAGGTGGTGATCCCCGATTTCGGCACGGTCGAGGGGCCGTTCCAGGTGACGGCGATCGAATATGCCGGGACGCATGACGGCGAGGCGACCTATGAGATGGCGCTGGCCTCGGCGGGTCAGCTGACCTTCACGGCGGCGTAAGCGCCATGGCGAACCCCTGGGCGGGCGAGGTGGCGGTGGTGATCGACGGGCGGCGGCATGTGCTGAAGCTGACGCTTGGGGCGCTGGCGGAGCTGGAAGCGGAGCTTGAGAGCGGCTCGCTTGTCGATCTGGTGGCGCGCTTCGAGGGGGAGGCCGTGTCCAGCCGCGATGTGCTGCGGTTGATCGTGGCGGGGCTGCGGGGCGGCGGGTGGCGCGGCGATGCGGGCGATCTGTTGAGCGCCGAGATCGAGGGCGGGCCTTTGGGGGCGGCGAAGGCGGCGGCGGATTTGCTGGCGCGGGCCTTCATGGCGCCGGGGCCAGGCGCATGAGCGGGGCGCGGGTGAACTGGCCTGCGCTGATGCGGGCGGGCCTGCGGGGGCTGAACCTGCGCCCGGCGGAGTTTTGGGCGCTGACGCCTGCCGAGCTGGAACTGATGCTGGGCCGGGGCGGAACCGTGGCGCCGCTGGCGCGGGCCAGGCTGGAGACGTTGCTGGCGGCCTATCCCGACGGGGTGGGCGAGGGCGGTCCGGGTAGAAAGCGAAAGGAGACGGGACATGGAACGGTTGGATGATCTGGACGCGCAGGTCGAGGCGCTGGATGACAGCCTTGGGCAGGCGGCGGGCATGGCGGCGGCCTTCAATGCCGAGCTTGCACGGGTC
>JALQUE010000082.1 GCA_023260815.1 Roseovarius sp. | reverse complement strand
ACCGGGGGGCAGTTTCGGCGCACCGGTGCGCCGCTTTGCCATTGCGCTTGGCTGCGAGGTGAAACATGCCGACGCGCTGGTCTATGCCGATGATCTGGACCTGACCAATGCCCGCGCCTTCGAGCCGATCGGGATTTCCTGCCGCATCTGCGAGCGGACCGAGTGTCATCAACGCTCGGTTCCGCCACTTGAAAGACGGCTTCAGGTGACGCCCGACGAACGCGACGTGCTGCCCTATCGGGTCGGCTGATCGCACGAAAAAGCGGCCGGCAGGGCCGACCGCTTCGATTGCCAGAGGATTTATCGTGTCGTCTACGCTGTTGGCCCGTCAGGCCGATAGAATCTGATAGATTTCATCCTTCAGGGCGGCACGTTTCTTGCGCATCTCCACCTCGACCAGTTCGGCCACCGGTTCCACATTGGTCTCGGCGCGGTGAACCTGTCGGTTGAGGTCGTGATACTCATCCGCCAGCCGTGCGAAATGCGCATCGGATTGCTTGAGGTCCGAGATTTTCGCGGCCTTGTCGGGAAACTCCTCATGCAGTTCGTGCGGGGTGTGGGACATGTCGCGGCGCTCCTTCTCCTGATTTGCCCTGCAACTTACGCACAGCCCCCGAAGGGCGGCCTTGACACGGATCAAGCCAACGCCGCTACGGGCCGATTTTCCGACTGCTTTTCCGGCCACTTTTCCAACTGTGGCGCAAGGCTCTACCGCTGAGATGTCTGCCAGTCGGGATGCATCCAGGGCGTGGCATTGTCAGGCGGCAGGGGATGAGCCCCCAGAACATGATCGGCCACTTTTTCGCCCACCAGAATCGATGGCGCGTTCAGATTGCCGTTGGTGATCCGGGGAAAGATGCTGCTGTCGGCAACGCGCAGACCGTCCACGCCGATCACCCGGGCCTCGCTGTCGACCACCGCGCCCGGATCGTCGCGCCGCCCCATCCGGCAGGTGCCACAAGGGTGATAGGCGCTTTCGGCATGTTCGCGAATGAAGCCATCAAGCGCGTCATCGCTCTGGACATCGGCGCCGGGCTGAATCTCGTGCCGGACAAAGGGCTTGAACGCCTCCTGCGCAAAGATTTCGCGGGTCAGGCGGATGCAGGTGCGGAAATCGCGCCAATCCTCCTCGTGGCTCATGTAATTGAAGCGGATCACCGGATCGTCGCCGGGATCGGCACTGCGCAGGGTGACAGACCCGCGCGACGGGCTGCGCATCGGCCCGACATGCGCCTGAAAGCCATGCCCCTCGGCGGCAGCCTGCCCGTCATAACGCACGGCGATCGGCAGGAAATGAAACTGCACATCGGGATAATCCACACCGGCGCGCGACCGGATGAAGCCGCAGCTTTCGAACTGGTTCGAGGCCCCCGGCCCCTGCTTGTTCAACAGCCAGTTGGCGCCGACCCACGCCTTGCCAAAGAGGTTCCAGTATTTATACAGGCTGACGGGCTGGCTTGCCGCCATCTGGATATACAGCTCAAGATGGTCTTGCAGATTGGCGCCGACACCGGGCCTGTCGGCGACCACGTCGATCCCATGCTCGGCCAGATGCGCCCCCGGCCCGATCCCCGACAACATCAGCAGCTTGGGCGAGTTGATCGAGGACGCGGCAAGGATCACTTCGGCGCGCGCGCGCACCACCTGCCTGCGACCCTTGATGATCGCCTCGACCCCGATGGCGCGACCGTCCTCGATCACCACCTTCTGCACCAGCCCGCGCAACAAATCGCAATTCTCGCGCTTGAGCGCCGGCTTGAGATAGGCATTCGCCGCCGACCAGCGCTGACCTTTCCAGACGGTCATCTCGAACGGGCCGAACCCCTCCTGCTTGGCGCCGTTGTAATCGTCGGTCAGTTCATAACCCGCCTGCCCGCCTGCCGCGACGAAAGCACGGGTCAGCGGATTGGCCATACGGCCCCGCCCGACATGCAAGGGGCCATCCTGACCGCGCCATGACGGATCGCCGCCATGCCCGCCATCGTCCCACGACTCGAGCCGTTTGAAATAGGGCAGCACATCGGCATAGCCCCAGCCTTCGGCCCCCTGATCGCGCCAGTGGTCATAATCGCAGGCATGGCCGCGCACATAGACCATGCCGTTGATGCTGCTCGAGCCGCCGATCACCTTGCCGCGCGGGCAGGCCAGGCGACGGCCATTCAGATGCGGCTCGGGCTCGGTCCGGTAGCCCC
>JALQUE010000058.1 GCA_023260815.1 Roseovarius sp. | reverse complement strand
GCTCTGGCAGACGGCGCGCGCGATCAGGACGAAGACGCGCTCGTGCGGCTGGTGGCCAATCTTCTGGGTGTGAACGACCGTGACAGCGCGCTGGCGCGTCGCCGGGTGGACAAAAGCCCTTGATTGCAAGCCTGCCGATGTATGACCGCCCCGAAACGGCGGCCGCCAATGACAGGTTCTGGGAGGCGATCCGCGATCATCTGGGCCACGGCCCCGCCCGTCTGACGCGGGACGGCGACCCTTGGGACCATTGGCAAAATCCTGATCTTCTGCTGTCCCAGACCTGTGGATCACCCTATCGCAACCGTTTGCATGGCCGTGTCACACTGGTCGCCACCCCCGATGTCGACCTGCCCGAGTGCCCGACGGGCCACTATTGCAGCGTGCTCATCGCCCGGCTTGACGACAGCCGCGCCACACCGCACGACTTCGCCACCGCGCGCTTT
Organism: Roseovarius sp.; assembly: GCA_023260815.1. Taxonomy (GTDB): domain Bacteria; phylum Pseudomonadota; class Alphaproteobacteria; order Rhodobacterales; family Rhodobacteraceae; genus Roseovarius. Next base: position 3,159 of record JALQUE010000058.1, on the reverse strand, counting down.
GCCTATAACGATCCGCTCAGCCAAAGCGGATGGGCCGCCCCCCAGACCTATGCCGCCGGGCTTGGCTTCACCTTCAGCCATCCACAGCCCACCGGCGCGCACCGCGCCTCGGCGCAGGCGGTGGCCGGTGGCCGCGCCGACATCGCCGCGATCGACGCGCTGACATGGGCGCTGATCCAGCGCCACGATGAATTTGCGGCGCGTCTGCGGGTGATCGCGCGCACGCCGCCCACACCGGCGCTGCCCTATATCACGGCACAGGGGCGCGACGCCGACGCTCTGCGCGTGGCGCTGACTCGCGCCCTCGACGCGCTTGGATCGGCGGACCGTCACACGCTTGGATTGCGCGGGATCACATCCATCTCCGCTATGGATTACCTGGCGGTGCCCAATCCCGCGCCGCCACCGCCCGAAACGGCCTGACCCTACGTCAAAACGGCGGCGAACCGCACATATTGGCCGTTTTGAAAGTTGCATCGTGCGTTTCTTTCTTTCTACTGTCGTTCGAGACGTGCCTGAACCAATGGATCCAGCATTTGACAAACGACACGCCTGTCATCGAAATCCGCAACCTTCACAAGGCCTATGGGGCGCTTGAGGTGATCAAGGGCGTGGATATCACGGCCCAACGCGGCGACGTGGTCTCGTTGATCGGCTCCTCGGGATCGGGCAAGTCTACCATCCTGCGCTGCGCCAACCTGCTCGAGGACAGCCAGCAGGGCGATATCCTGTTCAAGGGCGAGCCGGTCAAATGGACCGGTCAGGGCCTTGGCCGTCATCCGGCGGATTTCAATCAGGTGCTGCGCATCCGCACGAACCTGTCGATGGTCTTCCAGCAGTTCAATCTCTGGGCGCACATGACCATCCTGCAAAACGTGATGGAAGCCCCGGTGACCGTTCTGGGCCGGGACCGCGCCGAGGTCGAACAGGCCGCACGCGCCTATCTCGACAAGGTGGGCATCGGCGACAAATGCGATGCGTACCCCGCGCAGCTTTCGGGCGGTCAGCAGCAGCGCGCCGCGATCGCGCGCGCGCTCTGCATGGAACCCGAGGCGCTTTTGTTCGACGAACCCACCAGCGCGCTCGACCCCGAACTCGAACAGGAAGTGGTGCGCGTCATCAAGGATCTGGCCTCCGAAGGCCGGACCATGATGATCGTCACCCATGACATGAAGATGGCGGCGGATGTCTCGGATCACGTCGTCTTTCTGCATCAGGGGCTGATCGAAGAGGAGGGCGCGCCCGACACCCTCTTCGGCGCCCCTAAATCCGACCGGCTACGGCAGTTTCTCAGCTCGACCATGGCCGCATAAAACCAAAAAACGGGAGTATCTGAATGAGAAAAATCATCCTTTCCACAGCGGCGCTGGCCTTCTCGGCCAATCTTGCGATGGCGCAGGACGTCGTCCGCCTCGGCACCGAGGGCGCCTACCCTCCGTGGAACTTCATCAACGATGCGGGTCAGGTCGACGGGTTCGAACGGGAGCTGGGCGACGAACTTTGCGCCCGCGCCCAACTGACCTGCGAATGGGTCACGAATGATTGGGACAGCATCATTCCCAACCTCGTGTCGGGCAACTACGACGCCATCATCGCAGGCATGTCGATCACCGACGAGCGCGATCAGGTCATCGACTTCACCCAGAACTACACACCGCCCGATCCCTCGGCATACCTTGCGATGTCGGACGATGTCGATCTGTCCGGCGGCGTGATCGCTGCGCAATCCGGCACCATCCAGGCTGCCTATATCGCCGAACAGGGCGCAACGCTGGTCGAATTCGCCACCCCCGAGGAAACCATCGCCGCCGTCCGCAACGGCGAGGCCGACGCGGTTCTGGCCGACAAGTCGTTCCTCACCCCCGTCGCCGAAGAAGACGCCGATCTGATGATCGTCGGCCCCGATGTGGCCCTTGGCGGCGGCGTCGGCATGGGCATCCGCGAATCGGATACCGACCTGCGCGACACGTTCGACGCCGCCATCCAGTCGATGAAGGACGATGGCAGCCTGAACGAGATGATCACCAAATGGGATGTATCCTCGACATTCTGATCGTCTGACGGGCCGGGCAACATGCCCGGCCCTCCCCCGGCCCTCCCGTTTCCAAGGGCCAGCCCCTTGCAGGATGCGCCGGCATGTTTTCCTACTGCACAGACCCCCAAACACTGTCAGGGCTGACATGGCTGTCGTGCTACCTCACGACCGGCAAGCACATGCAGTTCTATATCTCGTTCGGTGTGGTGCTGTTGCTGCTGGCGATCACCGCGCCCACGGCGTTGCTCTTCGGCTTCGGCGGGGCGGCGGCGGCGCGCTCCAGGATCTGGCCGGTCACCTGGCTGGGCAAGGGCTATATCGCCATCGTGCGCGGCGTGCCAGATATCGCCTTCTTCCTGTTCTTCGTGATCGCCCTGGATCAGGGCTTCGAATGGATGCGCCATCAGGTGCTCTGCCCCGACTGGGACCAGCCCATCCGGCAAGGCAACGATTTCGTGGTCTGCTCTGCGGCCAAGCTGCCCCTCGGCAACGCGCCGCAATGGGTCCATGAGATCTACGGCTTCATGCTGGCGGTGCTGACCTTCGCGATCGTGTTCGGCGCCTTCGCGGCCAATGTGCTGTATGGGGCGATGCGCGCCGTGCCCCATGCCCAACTCGAAACCGCCGAAGCCTACGGAATGACGCGCCGCCAGATTTTCTGGCGCATCCTCGTGCCGCAGATGTGGGTCTATGCGCTGCCCGGTCTCGGCAATCTGTGGATGGTGCTGATCAAGGCAACGCCGCTGCTGTTTCTGCTCGGGGTCGAGGATATCGTCTACTGGGCGCGGGAACTGGGGGGCACCGCCAATCCACGCTTCACCGATTACCCGCATGGCGATTGGCGGATGTGGTATTTCCTGGCGCTTCTGGTGTTCTATCTCGGCTTCACCCGGATATCCGAGGTGTTTATCGAACGCCTCATGCAGAAACTGACCCATGGTCAGGCCACGACCGGCGGCGACGCACAGCGAAAGGCCGCCGCATGAGCTGCTGGCAACCGAGAAGGTGACAAAGGTGTTACATTCCAAATGCCATCACCGCTTGCTAATCGATTTATTCATATCGAACTCGAGGTTAGTTTCGACGACTGGGCTAACTGGGCTGTCGACCACAGGATTCACAAA
>JALQUE010000039.1 GCA_023260815.1 Roseovarius sp. | reverse complement strand
GGGCCACCTTGTGGCTGCGCAGTTCCCTGGCCGGTCTGTCGCATGACGGATCCGCATTTCACGCACAGATCGACCATGAGGGCACGCGGGTGATGGTCGAGGCGACAAATCTCGTGGTCGCCACCGGGGGCAAGTCGATCCCCAAGATGGGCGCCACGGGGCTGGCCTATGACATCGCCGGGCAATTCGGCCATCAGGTGACCCGCACACGCCCCGCGCTGGTGCCGTTGACCTTTTCGGATCAGCGTTTTGCCGCCATTTCCGGCGTGGCCGCCCCGGCGCGGGTATCGACGGCGCGCGGCAGCTTCGACGAGGCGGTGCTGTTCACGCATCGCGGCCTGTCCGGTCCCGCGATCCTGCAAATTTCGTCGTATTGGCACGAGGGCGAGGAGATCGTGATCGATCTGGACCCCGGCGCGCGGTTGCTGGACGATTTGCGCGCGCAGCGTCAGGTTTCAGGGCGGCGCAGCGTCGCGAATGAATTGGCCAGACATCTGCCCACACGGCTTGTCGAGCATATTGCCCCCGAAGTGTTACCAAAAGGTAACCTTGCCGATCATTCCGACACGGCGCTGTCGGGGATCGTGGATCATCTGCGCCATTGGCGCCTCAAGCCCACCGGCTCCGAAGGGTACCGCACCGCCGAGGTCACGCTCGGGGGCGTTGCGACCGACGGGCTGTCATCACGCACGATGATGTCCCAGACCGTTCCCGGCCTTTATTTCATTGGCGAGGCCGTCGATGTGACCGGCTGGCTGGGGGGATATAATTTCCAGTGGGCCTGGTCCTCGGGCTGGGCCGCGGGTACGGCGATCGCCCAAGGCTGATCGGGGTCAGAGCAGCGCCTTGACCTGCGCGATGAAATCCTCGCCGCGCTTTTCGAAATTGTCATACTGGTCGAAACTGGCGGCGGCCGGGGCCAGAAGCACCGTTTCGCCCGGCTGGGCATCGGCCATGGCGCGGGCAACGGCGGTTTCCATGCTGGTGCAGGTCTCGGCGTCGATCCCGGTCAGTTGCACCGCGAACTGCGCCGCGTCACGGCCGATCACATAAGCCTTGAGGACATTGCGCAGCCCCGGCTCCAGCCCGGCAAGCCCACCCTCCTTTTGCAGACCACCACAGATCCAACGGATATTCGCAAATGCATTCAACGCCTTCAGGGCGGAATCCACATTGGTGGCCTTGCTGTCATTGACAAAGGTCACCCCCTCTTTCTCGGCGATGACCTGGCTGCGATGGGGCAGCCCCGCAAAGCTGTGGAACGCGCGCTCGATCACCTTGGGCGACAGGCCAAGACTGCGGCAGGCGGCATAGGCGGCACAGGCATTCTGGTGGTTGTGCTGGCCGGGAAGACCCTTGATGTCGCGCAGGTCAATGGCGCCTTGCTGCTTGCCCTTGCGGTATTCGCTGAGAAACCCCTTGCGGGCAAAGACCGACCAACCCGGCCCTGCCAGTTTACGTTCGACCGAGATGCGGATCACCCGGTCATCGCCCGGCGCGGTGGCCAGTTGGCCCGCCATGAACAGGCCCTCGGCCTCGTCGATGCCGATCACGGCGCGGTCCGGTCCGCCTTCGGCAAAGAGCCGGCGCTTGGCCGCGAAATAGCCGCCCAAGCCGGCGTGCCGGTCCAGATGATCGGGGGAAAGGTTCGTGAAAACAGCAACATCCGGGGTCAGCGCCCGGGCCAGTTCGGTCTGGTAGCTGCTGAGTTCAAGAACAACGACGCCACCATCCCCCGGAGGGACGATATCCAGAACGCCGCGGCCTATGTTGCCGGCCAGTTGCACATCCTTGCCCGCCTCGTGCAGGACGTGGTGGATCAGGGCCGAAGTGGTTGATTTTCCATTGCTTCCCGTCACCGCAATGACGCGCGGGGCCACGTCATGCACGGCCCAGTCCGCGCCGCCGAAAGACGCGAAGAACAGCCCGATATCATTGTCCACCGGCACGCCTGCCTGCAGGGCGTTGGCAACGGCCTTGTTGGGCTGAGGATAGAGGTGCGGGATGCCTGGGCTGACGATCAGGCAGGCGATGTCGTCAAACGCGCCATCGCGGGACAAGTCCTTGATATCAAACCCCTCTTCAGCGGCCATCTCGCGCGCTGCCGGGTTGTCGTCCCAGGCCAGAACATGCGCGCCGCCGGCGTGCAGGGCGCGGGCCGCCGACAGGCCGGATCGGCCCAAACCCAGCACCGCAACGCGCTGCCCGTCAAATCCAGTCACCGGTATCATGGCTGTCCCTTTGCTGTCATCGGCGCGCAGATTGCCCCCTTGGGCCGGGCTGTGCAAGCGGCTTTGGGGGGCCGTTTTTGGCCGTCGGTATCACGTCGGTATCACGTCGGTATCGCATCGGTGCGAAGACGCAATCCGAACGACGGTCGTGTGGCCAGCGGTCGGCCGGTTCAGCGCGCCTTTCAGCGCACCTTGTCAGCGCACCTTGAGGGTGGCCAG
>JALQUE010000023.1 GCA_023260815.1 Roseovarius sp. | reverse complement strand
GGCGCGGCGCGTCACCACGCCCTGACAGTGGTGCCCGATGTCAAGCGCACCCAGATCGGCGTCGATCTGATGGCGCAGCTACAGCGTGTCACCGGCCCGGTGTGCCGCAGTGGCGACGGACGCGCGGCGCTCGTGCGACTTGCGCGGCGATTGCCCGCGCCGGGCGGTCCAGGCCGGCTGGACGTGGTGCGTGGCGGCGTCAAGACGACGATCCACCTGCCCGGCGGCACGATCCTCATCAACCGCACCCTGGTAGAGGACCATGAGGAACCGGACGTGGTCGCCGGCTATATCGTGGCCGAGCGCCTGCGCGCGCAACTGACCGATCCTCTGGATGACCTGCTGGATCATGCGGGGTTCTGGGCAACCTTCCGGCTGCTGACCACCGGCCAGATCGACCCTGCGTCGCTCGACGCGTATGCACAACACCTGTTGACCAGCCCGCGCGACCAACCCCAGGCCGATACCCTGATCGCGGCGTTCGGGGCGTGGCGCGTCCGGTCCACCCCCTACGCCTATGCGGTGGATATATCAGGCGAGTCGACACTGCCGCTGATCGAGGCGGATCCATTTGCAGCCGACGCGCCCGAACCCTTGCTCAGCGATGCCGACTGGCTGCGCCTGCAAGGCATCTGCGGCGGCTGAGACGCAGCGCAAGACCGGATTTGCCATTTGCATCGCTGATCCCTTGGCCTACACCTTGGGCCACATTTGAAACAACGGCGCGAGGACCGCGAATGACGCAAACGATGATCGGTGTGATCGGGGGGTCGGGCCTCTATGAGATCGACGGGCTGGAAAACGCGGACTGGATCACCGTCGACAGCCCTTGGGGCGCGCCGTCGGATGCGATCCTGACCGGAAGGCTGGACGGGGTGGCGATGGCCTTTTTGCCGCGCCACGGTCGGGGCCACGTACATTCGCCCACCACGGTGCCCTACCGGGCCAATATCGACGCACTCAAGCGACTAGGCGTGACCGACGTGATATCGGTCAGCGCCAGCGGATCGTTCCGCGAAGAGATGGCGCCTGGCGATTTCGTTGTCGTGGATCAGTTCATCGACCGCACCTTCGCGCGCGAGAAAAGCTTTTTCGGCACCGGCTGCGTGGGCCATGTCAGCGTGGCGTATCCCACCTGTCCTCGGCTTGGCGCGGCCTGCGTCTCGGCGGCGCGCGACGCGGGCATCACGGTACATGAGGGCGGCACCTATCTGGCGATGGAAGGCCCGCAATTCAGCACGCTGGCCGAGTCGCGGATGTATCGCGAGGTGTGGGGCGCGGATGTGATCGGCATGACCAACATGCCCGAGGCCAAACTCGCCCGCGAGGCAGAGCTGTGCTATGCGTCAGTGGCGATGATCACCGATTACGACAGTTGGCATCCCGATCATGGCGCGGTCGATGTCGCGCAGATCATCGCGACGCTGATGGGTAATGCCGACAAGGGCCGCGACATGGTCCGCCGCCTTCCCGGCCTGCTGGGGTCTGACCGCGCGCCCTGCCCGCATGGCTGCGACCGCGCACTGGACAATGCGATCCTGACCGCCCCCGGCGCGCGCGATCCCGATCTGGTCGCGCGGCTGGATGCGATCGCAGGTCGGGTTCTGTAAAGGCAACGCTGCGGCCACAGGCGCACGAAAGGGCGGGAATGAAACGCGATCTGATCCTGAAATACGCCGACACCTCGGGCAAGGGGATCGAGGTTGCGCCCTATTTCAACCCCGTGCTGACCAAGCGCGACGGCCATGACCTTCTGATCATGGACGTGTTCGACACCGAAACGCTGCGCGACAGGGTCCGCGACGACCCGCTGATCGACAGCGCCCGCGCCACCGAGATCGAGGAGGTGGATCTGGTGGGCGACGCCTCGCGGCTTGGCGAGGTGATCGCAAGGGCCGGGCTGGCCGGATCAATCGACTACATCGTCTCGTCCCATAATTTCGAACATCTGCCGAACCCCATCCTGTTCCTGCGCGGCGCCGCTGAGGCGCTGGCGCCGGGCGGCGTGCTGAGCATGGCGGTGCCCGATTGCCGCGCCAGTTTCGATCATTTCCGGATGCCCACCCGGCTGTCGGACTGGCTGGCCGCCTATCATGAGGAGCGCCGCCAGCCGAGCCCCGAAACCGTTTTCGACAGCGCCGCCAACCAGGCGGCCTACATGCGCGATGGCAAGCCGACGCCGGGCTGCAATCTGGCCTTTGACACTCCGGCGGGGTTTGAGCCGGACCGCAACCTGGCGCAGGCTTATGCCGCCTACGTCACCGCCCGCGACACACCCGGCGATTATCAGGACGTCCATTGCAACGTGTTCTTTCCCGAAAGCCTTGAATTGATGCTTCGGGACCTGCGGCATCTGGGCCTGATCGAGTTGGACGTGATCGAGGTCAGCCCGACACGGGGGCTGGAGTTCTTTGTGCATCTGCGCAAGCCGACCACACCGCAAGACACGTCGGATGCGGCGTTCTATACGCGCCGCAAAGACCTGTTGATCGCGATGTCGCACCAGCTTGGGGTCGCGGGGTTCGGGCTGGGGCCAGGGGCGGTGCTGCGACGGGCCATAACCGGACGGCTGAACACCTGGCGCATCCGCCTCAAGAACCGGCGCAAGGCGCACAAGACGCCCTGAGCCTGACCGACCGGGGGACAGCGCCCTTGCAAGGCAGGACGGCTTGGGCCAAACACCCTATCGGAAACTTTCTGCTGTAAAGGCCAGACAATGCCCGTGACCCGCACCGTCAAGGATTACATCCGCACCATCGTCGATTTTCCCCACGAAGGCATCATGTTCCGCGATGTCACCACGCTGTTCGCTGATCCGCGCGGGTTCCGCATGGCGATCGACCAGATGCTGCATCCATATGCGGGGTTGCGGATCGACAAGGTGGTGGGGCTCGAGGCGCGGGGCTTCATCCTTGGGGGCGCGATCGCGCATCAGCTGTCGCTTGGCTTCGTGCCGATCCGCAAGAAGGGTAAACTGCCCGGCGCAGTGATCTCGGAGGAGTATCAGTTAGAATATGGAGAGGCGATCGTCGAAATACACGACGATGCGATCCAGCCCGGTGAAAAGGTGCTTCTGGTCGATGATCTGCTGGCCACGGGCGGCACCGCAGAGGCAGGTATAAAGCTGGTGGAACGGCTGGGCGGCGAGATCATGGGCTGCGCCTTTGTCATCGACCTGCCCGATCTTGGCGGGCGGGCGCGGCTGGAGAAGATGGGCATGGATGTGCATGCGCTCTGCGCCTTTGACGGGGTCTGAAGCGAAGCCCCTCAGCCCTTGTCGTGCTTTTTGACGTAGGATCGGATGAAGCCGCGGATTTCACGCGCGGCGCTGGTGTCCATCTGTTTGCAGAGCGCCACAAAAGTGTCCCGGTCCGCCTTGTCCAGTCGCAAGATCAGCTGACTGTCCTTCTTTTTTGCCTTACCACCATCCTTGCCCACGGATTTTCCGGCGTCCTTGTCCGTCGTCTTGCTCACGCGTTGCGACCCCGCTGCCATCTGTATTTCTGCATATCAAATGTATATAAATTTAATATACTCGCGCGCAGAAGGTAACGAGGCCCGCGCGTGAAAAGAACACGCAAATGACGCTGTTGACCGCCAGAACCCTACTTTTACAGCGTTTCGCGAAAAACCTGACTCACAGATGTTCGTGACATGCAGTGCTCCGTTCAATCGCTGCAGGCGGCCCGCCTTAAGCTGATGCCTCAGCGTAAAGTCGGACCGTTTTGGATGATCGACAGGCCGGTCACACGCCGTAATAGTCGCGGTACCACGCCACGAACCGCGCGATCCCGTCGCGCATGTCGGTCTGCGGTTTGTAGCCCGTCAGGTGGTGCAGCAAGGATGCGTCCGCCCAGGTGGCAGGCACGTCGCCTTTCTGAATGTCCATCAGGTTGCGCTGCGCCTTGAGGCCGATCGCGTCCTCGATCGCCTCGACGAAATCCAGCAGACGCACGCTGGTCGAGTTGCCGATATTGACCACACGCCAAGGCGCCACCGGCGACAGGCTGTCGCCTTCGGCGATATCGTCGGGCGTTGCCGGGCGCTGCGGGGCCGCGTCGATCAGCAGCCGGATCGCCCGCACCAGATCGTCGACATAGGTGAAATCGCGATACATGTCGCCGTGGTTGTAAATGTCGATCGGCCGGCCGTTGAGGATCGCATCGGTGAACTTGAAATAGGCCATGTCGGGCCGCCCCCATGGCCCGTAGACCGTGAAGAAACGGAACATGGTGGTGGGTACCCCCCACAGATGCGCATAGGCATGGCCCATCGCTTCGCTTGCCTTCTTGGTGGCGGCGTAAATCGTCATCTGGGTGTCGGCCTTCATCGTCTCGGCGTACGGCATCTGCGTCTCGGCGCCGTAGACCGAACTGGTGGACGCCATCAGCAGGTGGCGCACGTCATGCCGGCGGGCGGCCTCCATCACGTTGAAACTGCCGATCACATTGGCGTCCAGATAGGCGCGCGGGTTTTCAAGGCTGTAGCGCACCCCGGCCTGAGCGGCCAGATGCACGATCACGTCTGGCGCGCAGGCATCCACCGCACGATCCAGCGCGGCGGTATCTTCCAGCATCCCTTGGGTGGCGATGAAGCCGGGTTTGGCCGCCAGCATGGCATGGCGGCGTTGCTTGAGGGTGACATCGTAATAGTCCGTCATCCCGTCGAAGCCATGCACCTCGATCCCTTCGTCCAGCAGCAATGACGCCAGATGAAAGCCGATAAACCCGGCTGTGCCAGTGATGAAAACGCGCGTCATGCCAGCCGCCCCTGCCTGTGGTTTTCGCCCTCCGAGCGATACCGTTTGTCGCCCTGCGGCACAAGGAAGATGCGAAACCGGAACCGGACTCTGGTGTTTGGCGGTGATCTCGCCCAGAGTGCGGCCCAAAGACCAAGGCAGCCCGACCATGACCCAATCCCCCAGACATCATGTCGTGATCGGCGACGGCGCCAGCGCTGCCGCATTCGCCGAAATGACCCCGCTTGGCCCCGGCGACCGTCTGACGGTGATCGGGCGGGACACAGCCGGTCTGGGCCGGGGGCTGGCCTATGGCGATCACCCCGAGGACGCGCCCTGGCGCTATGCCTATCTGCTGAATTCACCCTCTGCGGCGGTGGTGCCGGCCTTCGCGGATTATCTGAGTGAACGGTGGCCCGATGTCGCGAGGCGCATGGCAGGGCGCACGCCGGACTGGCTGAGTTTCGGGGCAGACCATATCGCGGCGGGCGATCATGCCGCCCTTTTCGCACCAAGGGCGATCTTCGGCGATTACCTAAGCGGGCTTGTGCGGGATGGGCTGGACCGGCACCGCGCGGCGGGTGTGCAGGTGACCTTGATTGACGATGAGGTCACGGGGCTGGATCATGACGGGTCCGGCTTTCGGGTGACGAGCGCCAAGGGCGCCCCCCTGCGTGCGACCCATGTCGATCTGGCCCCAGGCACGCCCGCGATGGACACGTT
>JALQUE010000016.1 GCA_023260815.1 Roseovarius sp. | reverse complement strand
CGGCGGTTCTTCGGCAATATCGTGGGCCATGCCAAAGGTGTCACGGACCCTTCGTCGCTGAGCACATGGACGGCCGAGGCGTTCGATCCCTCGCTCAACTGGGATCGCATCCGGCAGTTTCGCAAGATGTGGGATGGCCCGCTGATCATCAAGGGCATCATGGATGCGCGCGACGCGCGCGAGGCGCTGAATGTCGGGGCCGATGCGATCATCGTGTCCAACCACGGCGGCCGGCAACTGGATGGCGCGCTGAGCGCGATCCGCGCCCTGCCCGCGATCCTCGACGCGGTGGGCGACAAGATCGAGGTGCATATCGACAGCGGCATCCGGACCGGGCAGGACGTGCTCAAGGCGCTGGCGATGGGGGCAAAGGGCACCTATATCGGGCGCGCATATGTCTACGGGCTTGGCGCGATGGGCGAGGCCGGTGTGACCCGCGCGCTGGAGGTGATCCACAAGGAGCTGGACGTGTCGATGGCGCTGTGTGGCCGCCGGGACGTCAAGACGCTGGACCGCGATATCCTGATGATCCCGGAGGGGTTCGAAGGCCGCTGGCAGGCATAAGGCAGTCGTCGGGGGCCGGTGCGCCGGCAGCCCATGGGACTGCCGCCGTGCCGTGTCGTTTGCAACCGCATATCCAGCTGGCTTTTGCGGCGACATTCATTCAGACTGGCCCTGCAAGACAGGGGCAAGGGGGGTAGGATGCGCCAAGACGGGCATGGGGTGCGGGACAGGCTTGGGGCTGGCATGCGCATGGTGCTGGCCATGCTGCTGCTGGCGCAGCCAATCGTCTTGACCTTGCTGGCGCAACCCGCGCATGCGCGCAGCATCGTGGACAGTGCCGGACGCACGGTGGCCATCCCCGACGAGGTCACCACCGTCTTCGCCGCCGGGCCGCCCGCGTCGATCCTTGTCTATATCCTGAAACCCGAGGCGCTGTCGGGCTGGCCGCGCGCCTTGCGCACCGAAGAGCGCGCCTATATCGCCGAGCCGTTCCGCGACCTTCCCGAAACCGGGCGCATCACCGGACGCGGTGGCGAGGCCAATCTGGAACGCGTCCTGCAGATCAAGCCCGACCTGATCATCGATTTCGGGTCGATCCGCGACACCTATGTCGATCTTGCCAACCGCGTGCAGGATCAGACCGGCATCCCCTATGTCCTGATCGATGGCCGGTTCGAGGCCACACCGCAAGCCCTGCGCCTTCTGGGAGAGGTGCTTGGCGTGCCCGAGCGCGGCGAGACGCTGGCCCGGGATGTCGAGGCCACCTTCGCCCGCATCGATGCGATCCTTGAAGATGTCCCGCAGGACGCGCGCCCGCGCGTCTATCTGGCGCGCGGCCCCGAGGGGCTGGAGACCGGGATGAAAGGCTCGATCAACACCGAGATCATCGAGCGCGCCGGCGGGCGTAACGTGGCCGATGACGGTGGTGCTACACGCGGGCTGGTGCAGGCGTCCATGGAACAGGTGATCGTGGCCAATCCCGAGATCATCGTGACATGGGACAGAACGTTTCATGCCGACGTGGTCGACGACCCGCTCTGGCAGGGGATCGACGCGGTGCGCGAGGGGCGGGTCTACCTGTCGCCCACCGCGCCGTTCGGCTGGATCGACCGGCCTCCGTCGCTCAATCGGATGATGGGGCTGCGGTGGATGGCCGGGCTGCTGTATCCCGACCGATGGGCGGGCGATCTGCGCCGGGATACGGCTGAGTTCTACAAGCTCTACTATCATGTCGAGCTGCGTGACGAGGATCTGGAGGGGCTTCTGGAATGGGCCGAGGGACAACCGCCAAAATAGGTCTGCGCAACCCGGCCCCCGGCCTGACGGGCGGCCTGGTGCTGGGCCTTGCCGTGCTGACCTTCGGCGCGGTGATGATCGGACCCTATGGCCTGACGCCCGGTCAGACGCTGGCGGCGCTTGTGGGCATGGGCGACGATCAGGCCGAAATCGTGGTCTGGAACATCCGCCTGCCGCGGGTGATCGCGGCGCTTGTGGTGGGCGCCGCGCTGGCAGCGGCCGGGGCCAGCTATCAGGCGCTGTTCCGCAATCCCCTTGTGTCGCCGGATATCCTTGGCGTGTCGGCGGGGGCGGGCCTGGGGGCCGTGGCGGGAATTTTCCTGTCCCTCCCGGTGGCGGCGATCCAGGCGTCGGCCTTTGCGGGCGGCATGGCGGCGGTGGGGGCGGTGACGCTGGTGGCGTCGATGGTGCGCAATACCGACCGGACCCTGACACTGGTGCTGATCGGCGTGGTGATCGGGGCGCTGGCGGGGGCGTCGACATCGCTTCTCAAGGTGATGGCCGATCCCTATGATCAATTGCCCGCGATCACCTTCTGGCTGCTCGGGTCGCTCGCGGCGATCACCACCGAGGATATCCTGCCGGCCCTGCCGATGGTGCTGGTGGGTCTGGTGCCGTTGGGGCTGCTGCGCTGGCGGATCAATGTCCTCAGCCTGGGCGACGAAGAGGCGCGCGCCCTGGGCGTAGAGGCGGGGCGCACCCGGCTGCTGGTGATCGTGGCGGCGACGCTGATCACCGCCAGCGTGACGGCGTTGGCGGGCGTCGTGGGCTGGGTCGGGCTGGTCATTCCGCATATCGCGCGGATGCTGGTCGGGCCGGGGTTCGGGCGGCTGCTGCCCGCTTCGGTGCTGATCGGCGCGGGCTATCTGCTGGTCGTGGACACGCTGGCGCGGACGATCGCGCAGGCCGAAGTGCCGTTGGGCATCCTGACCGCGGTGATCGGCGCGCCGTTTTTCGTCTGGCTTCTGGCACGTGGCCGACAAGGCTGGTCATGATGCTGGAGGCGCGCGATCTTGCCATCGGCCATGGCACACGGACAATCGGGACGGGCCTCGGCCTGACCGTGGCGGCAGGCGATATCCTGTGCCTGCTCGGACCGAACGGCTGTGGCAAGACCACGCTGTTCCGTACGCTTCTGGGTCTGTTGCCGGCGCTGTCCGGCAGCATTCAACTGGGTGGCGCACCGATAAGCACCCAAAGCCGCGTCGATATCGCGCGCCGCATTGCCTATGTGCCACAGGCCCATGCCCCGCCCTTTCCCTTCGAGGCGCTGGAGATCGTGCTGATGGGCCGCACGGCCCGGCTGGGGGCCTTCGCCCAGCCGGGCGCGCGGGATCGGGCCGTGGCCCTCGACGCGATGGAGCGGCTTGGCATCGGCGATCTGGCGCATCGCGATTATTCGCGCCTGTCGGGCGGCCAGCGGCAGCTTGTGCTGATCGCGCGGGCCCTCGCGCAAGACACCCCGCTGATCGTGATGGACGAGCCGACCGCGAGCCTCGATTTCGGCAATCAGGCACAGGTGCTCGCACAGATCAGCCGTCTGGCCGACGCGGCCAGCGCGGAAGGACGCGGCGTGATCCTGTCCACGCATGACCCCGATCAGGCCTTTGCCCTGAACGCCCGCGCGCTTTTGATGCATGAGGGGCGCATACGTGCCGATGGACCGGCGCGCGATGTGCTCACCGAAACCGCCCTGAGCGCGGTCTACGGCATTCCCGTCTCGGTCGAGACGACCAGGTCGGGGCGCAAGGTCTGTCTGCCGTCGCGCGCGATGGCGTCCGACGGGCCAAAAGAGAATATCGCCTCCGGCGGGGATATTTGACGCCAGAAGAAGCGCGCCATCGGGTCCGGCTTCTTCTGGCCCGAAATATCCCGGGGGAGTCGCGGCGAAGACGCGACGGGGGCTGGCCCCCTGCCCCGCCGGCCTTGTGAATTGGGCCTTTTCAACAGGGGCGATCCGGTCTATACGCGCGGCTTCACGCGGGGTTACAGCCTTGGAGGAACCCCGCCCTAACCTATGGAGAACAACATGGCTGGAGAAATTCCTGATCTTCACGCCCAGGAACGCACGGGGACAGGCAAGGGCGCCGCTCGTGCCGTGCGCCGTGCGCACATGGTTCCGGGCATCGTATTCGGCGGCGACGTCGATCCGCTTCCGATCCAAATCCCCTATAACGTGCTGATCAAGAAACTGAAAGAGGGCCGCTTCAAGTCGACCCTGTTCAACCTCAAGATCGATGGGCATGACGATGTGCGGGTGATCTGCCGCGACGTGCAGCGCGATGTGGTCAAGGATCTGCCGACCCACCTGGACCTGATGCGTCTGCGCCGGACGACGAAGATCAACCTGTTCATCCCGGTGACCTTCACCGGCGAAGACGTGGCGCCCGGCCTGAAGAAGGGCGGCGTTCTGACCGTGGTCCGTAACGAGATCGAGCTGGTCGTGACGGCGGGGGACATTCCCGAAGAGATCACTGTTGATCTGTCGGGCATGAATATCGGCGACACGCTGACGATCAGCCAGGTCACGCTGCCGGAAGGCGCGCAGCCCACGATCGACCGCGATTTCGTGATCTGCAATATCTCGGCCCCGTCGGCGCTGAGATCGGCAGAGGACGAAGACGAGGACGAACCAGCAGAGGTTCCGACCGTTGGCGACGAGACCGCCGGCGGCGACGAGGGCTGATACCGGCGCACGCTCCGATCCGGAGCGGCGCCAGGACAATGACCGCGGGATGGCAGCGCCGTCCCGCGTTTTTTCATGCGCCGCGCAGCCGCCGCATGCACAGGATCCGGCCGCGTGACGGGCCGGGATCGTAGGTCATGCCCGACGCGGACAGGCAATCGACGATTCGCTTGATCACCTTGTCCGAATAGCGGGACGGGTGCAGTTCCATCATCACCGAGCGCACATGCGCGGGCCAGGGCGCATCGAAGAGATGTTCCTCGGCGCCTTCAATATCCATGATCACGACATTCGGGCGATAGCGCGCCAGAAGATCGCCCAACACGAGCCGGGGCACATCGATCACGGCATCGGGGCGGGTATCGGCGGTGGCGATATGCGCCCCCCAGAAGGCCGAGCCGGTCTGGAAACCGATCGTATCGGCGCCCTTATCCGCCTGGCCGGTGACCGCGCCATGCAACAGGGTCACGGCGGCGGCGTCATTGCGCGCCAGATTGGCGCGGATGACCGGCAGCATATGCGGATTGGCTTCGACGGTGACGACGTTTTCGGGGCCGGTGATCCCGGAACATAATGTGGCGATATAGCCAAGCCCTGCACCCAGTTCGAGCACCCGCTGGCCCGCGCGAAGGCGCATCAGGGCAGCCCGGGCTTCGTGCGCCTCATAGCCGCCCGAGGCCAGTTTCGCCTTGATCCGGTCGGTCATCATCGCATCGGGCAAAGCCAGCTGTACCCCGTTCACCTCATACTCGGCCATACCCTGTCCCTGATCGTTGATTCCATCGCCCATGCGGCGTAGACCAGCATCACCAAAGATGGGAGCCGCGGCAATGCTGCTATTCGTGGGGCTGGGAAATCCCGGTGCGAAATATGCCGGCAACCGGCACAATATCGGGTTCATGGCCGTTGAGCGGATCGCGGAAGACCATGGGTTCGGGCCGTGGAAGGGCAAGTTCCAGGGCGAGATCGCCGAGGGCCAGTTGGGCGGTCAGAAGGTGATGCTGCTCAAGCCCGGCACCTTCATGAACCTCAGTGGGCAGTCGGTGGGCGAGGCCATGCGCTTTTTCAAGCTGGAGCCGGGCGATGTGACCGTGTTCCACGATGAGCTTGATCTGCCGCCCAGCAAGGTGCGGGTCAAGACGGGCGGCGGACATGCCGGCCATAACGGCCTGAGGTCGATCCACCAGCATATCGGAGAGGCCTATCAGCGTGTGCGCCTTGGCATCGGGCATCCGGGCCGCAAGGAATTGGTGGCGCAATATGTTCTGCAGGATTTCGCCAAGGCCGACGCAGATTGGCTGGATGATCTGATGCGCGGCATTTCCGATGGCGCCGCCGAGCTGGCGGGGGGCCGCAAGGACAGATTTCTGAATGCCATCGCACAGCGCATCGCGCCGGCCAAGGCGGCGCCTGCGCCCAAATCGGACGTCGCGGACGCGGCGCCCAAGGCGCGGCCGGCTGAAAAGCCGGATGAGCCGGCCGCAGACAGCCGCAGCCCGCTGCAGCGTCTGGTCGACAAGTTCCGGTGACGGCCTTGGATCAGGGGAGAGCGGTCAGATGAGGGTGGTCCTGAAATGGGCGATGCGCGTGGTGCTGATGGCGCTGCTGGCCAGTGTGGTGATCGGGCTGTGGAAGCGCGAGGAGATCCTGCGGTTATGGGCGGTGAACACGCTTTTTGACGAGGGCCGGATCGTCACGAATTTCTCGCATATGGATCGCGCGTTTCTGACTGTGCCGGTGGGGCGCGGCGAGGGTCCTGTTTCGGACTTGCCCAAGGGGTCGGCGCTGACGCTGCCGGAGGGCGTTGCGGATTGGATCGAGGCGCGCGCCGTCCCATCGCTGATGGTGCTGCACCAAGGCCGGGTGGTGCATGAAAGCTATCATCTGGGCACCGGGCCGGAGGATCGTCGGATCAGCTGGTCCCTGGCGAAAAGCTATCTGTCGGCGCTGTTCGGGATTCTGGTCGAGGACGGCACGATCGCGTCGCTGGACGCGCCGGTCACGGATTACGCGCCGCAACTGATCGGCGGGGCCTATGACGGGGTGACACTCCGGCAGGTGTTGCAGATGACCAGCGGTGTGGCGTTCGACGAGGAGTATCTGGACTATCACTCGGATATCAACCGGATGGGCCGGGTGCTGGCGCTTGGCGGCACGATGGACGGCTTTGCCGCCGGACTGATGGCGCGGGCGGCGCAGCCCGGAGACCTGTGGGACTATGTCTCGATCGACACGCATGTTCTGGGGATGGTGGTACGGGGCGCAACGGGCCGGGACATCCCCGGATTGCTGACCGAGAAAATCATCGCGCCGTTGGGCCTTGAGGCCGCAGCTTATTACCTGAGCGATGGCGAGGGCGTGGCCTTTGTTCTGGGCGGCCTGAACATGCGCACACGGGATTACGCCCGGTTTGGCCTGATGTATGAGCAGATGGGCATGTATGGCGGGCGGCAGGTGGTGCCGAGCGATTGGGTGCGCCTGTCGACCCGCGCCAGCGCCCCCACCCTGCCGGGCAAGATGGGCTATGGCTATCAGTGGTGGATCCCGGTCGGCGCACCGGATGGCGTTTTCATGGCGCGCGGTATCTATGGGCAATATATCTATATCGATCAGGACCGCGACGCGGTGATCGTTGTGACCGGCGCGGACCGGGGCTTTCGCGGGGACGGCGTGCATGAGGAGAATGTTGCGATGATGCGCAGGATCGCCGCGGCGCTGTGACGGGTTGAAGAGGCCGCCCGCACACTATTTACTAGGTGGATAGCGACAGATCACGGGACAAGGACGCGACGGGATGAGTTACATCGCGATGAACAGGTTTCAGGTGCGCCACGGGTTCGAGGATAGTTTTGAAACCATGTGGGCCAAGCGCGAAAGCCGCCTGAAGGAGATGGACGGATTTCGCGAGTTCCGCCTGCTCAAGGGGCCGGACGGAGACGGGTTCCGACACTACATCAGCCATGCGATCTGGGACAGTCATGCAGCCTTCGAGGCGTGGACGAAATCGCAGCAATTTCGGGATGCCCACAAGGCCGCCGGCCAAGCGCAGACGCGCGAGGCGCTGATGGGAGCCCCTGTCTTCGAGGGCTACGAGACGGTGCTGCACGAGGCGTGACCGGTGGCGGGATGGCCTGCGGCGGATGCAAATGGAGGGCACGGGATGATGTCAAAAGACGAGGCGGTCAATGTTCTGGGCGGTGATCTGGAACTGTGTTCGCAAGATCCCGTGACGGGTTTCTTTCGGGATGGGCACTGCAACACATGCGCAGAAGATCGCGGCAGCCATACGGTCTGCGCGCTGATGACGGCGGAGTTTCTGGCCTATTCCAAATATGTGGGCAATGATCTGAGCACGCCAAGACCGGAATTCGGCTTTGCCGGATTGCGCCCCGGCGATCAATGGTGCCTGTGTGCGGCGCGGTTCCTGCAGGCGCATGACGAGGGCTGTGCGCCCAAGGTGCGGTTGAGCGCCACGCATATGCGCGCGCTGGATATCGTGCCGTTGCATGTTCTGCAGCAACACGCGACCTCAAGCTGAGACGCCGGCGCGGGGGCCAAGCGCCTTCGAAGGCGTTTGGCCAAGGCGCTTCGAAGCGCCTTGGGGTCCGCGTCAGTCGGCGTCGTCCATGTCAAAGCCGAGATGGCGGGCGACGGTGTAGATGTCCTTGTCGCCCCGGCCGCACATGTTCATGATCAACAGGTGATCGGCGGGAAGATCGGGGGCGATCTTCATGACATGGGCCAGCGCATGGCTGGGTTCGAGCGCGGGAATGATCCCTTCGAGTTCGCAGCAGAGCTGGAACGCCTCGAGCGCCTCACGATCGGTGATCGAGACGTATTGCGCGCGACCGATATCGTGCAGCCAGCTATGCTCGGGGCCGATGCCGGGATAATCCAGGCCTGCCGAGATGGAATACCCTTCAAGGATCTGGCCATCATCGTCCTGGAGAAGATAGGTGCGGTTGCCGTGCAGCACGCCGGGACGTCCGCCGGTGAGTGAGGCGCAATGCTCCATCTTCTCGTCGACACCACGGCCACCGGCCTCGACGCCGATGATGGACACGTCCTTGTCGTCAAGGAACGGATAGAACAGGCCCATTGCGTTCGAGCCGCCACCGATCGCGGCGATGATCGTGTCGGGCAGCCGCCCTTCGGCGGCCTGCATCTGTTCCTTGGCTTCCGTGCCGATGATCGACTGGAAATCGCGCACCATCGCCGGGTAGGGATGCGGGCCAGCGACGGTGCCGATGCAATAGAACGTGTCGCGTACATTGGTGACCCAGTCGCGCAGCGCGTCGTTCATCGCGTCCTTGAGCGTGCCACGTCCGGAGGTGACCGGGATCACCTCGGCGCCCAGAAGGCGCATGCGGAACACGTTGGGCTTCTGGCGCTGGACGTCATGCGCGCCCATATAGACCACGCATTTCAGGCCGAACTTGGCGCAGACCGTGGCCGTGGCCACACCGTGCTGGCCGGCGCCGGTTTCGGCGATGATCCGGGTCTTGCCCATGCGGCGGGCGAGGATGATCTGACCCAGCACGTTGTTGATCTTGTGCGCGCCGGTGTGGTTGAGCTCGTCACGCTTGAGATAGATCTTGGCGCCGCCCAGATGCTTGGTCAGTCGGTCCGCGTAATACAGCGGGCTGGGGCGCCCGACATAATGCGTCCACAGATCATGCATTTCGTCCCAGAAGGATTGGTCGGTCTTGGCATGCTCATACTGCTCTTCAAGCTCGAGGATGAGCGGCATCAGGGTTTCGGAGACGAAGCGACCGCCGAATTCGCCGAAGCGGCCTTTTTCGTCGGGTCCTGTCATGAAGGAATTGAAAAGATCGTTCATCGCTGCGTGCCTTCCCGTCTGGGCCTTGGTCCTTGGGTTCAATATGGGACGCACAGATGATTTTCCAGCGAAAACCGACAGGATCGGGCCGGGCAAGGTGTTTCGAAACACCTTGGGGACGCGGTTTCGAAACCGCGTGGGGCGTAGCACCTGCGCGGTGGGACCAAGGGCTTTTGCAAGCCCTT
This sequence comes from Roseovarius sp., assembly GCA_023260815.1. Classification (GTDB taxonomy): domain Bacteria; phylum Pseudomonadota; class Alphaproteobacteria; order Rhodobacterales; family Rhodobacteraceae; genus Roseovarius. The sequence goes on along the minus strand of JALQUE010000016.1, from coordinate 379 downwards.
GGCAGATCGTCACCGGCGTGCGCGACGGATCGGCAGGGCGTTGCAGAAAATCACGAGGTGCCGACCGTTTTCAACCGCCTGAAAGCCACGTCGCTCGACCTCGGCGAGGAATGCCTGACGACCGGCGAGGCGTTCGATATCGCGGATCTGGCGTTTGACGACACCGCCGCGCATCGCCTCGGTCGAGGTGAAGACCTGGGCGATCCAGCGCTCGGGCGTCAGGTGATCTGGCAAGCGACTCAATTCATAATATACCGAGGCCTCTTCTGGATTCAACGCTTTGCATTGCTCATACATGTCGATGGCCTTGTCATCATTCTCTATTTGAGCCTCGTTGGTTGCTTTGATATACAAACTCATAAACTTCCGTTGCTGTGTT
>JALQUE010000348.1 GCA_023260815.1 Roseovarius sp. | reverse complement strand
CCGGTCTGCGGGCGGAGTTTCTCTTGCCCCACGTAATGCGACCAGCCTCCGCCCTCCTGCCCGATGCAGCCGCACATCACCAGCATGTTGATGATGCCGCGGTAATTCATATCCATGTGGTACCAATGGTTCAGACCGGCGCCGAGGATGACCATGGACTTGCCGTGAGTCTTTTCGGCATTGCCCGCGAATTCGCGTGCAACGGCAATGATCTTTTCAGCAGCCACACCGGTGATCTTTTCGGCCCAGGCTGGGGTATAGGGCAGATCATCGGTGAAATCCTTCGACACCCAGTCACCGCCCAGACCCCGGTCCAGCCCGTAATTGGCGCAGAAGAGATCGAAAACGGTCGCGACCAGCGCGCTGGACCCATCAGCCAGCGTGACGCGCCGCACCGGAATGTTCCGGGTCAAGACATCAGGGGCGTCGCATTTGACGAAATCACCCGTCGCAACGCCGCCGAAATAGGGGAAATCCACGCCCACGATCTCGTCATGATCGCCGTCCATGATCTGGCTCAGGCGCAAATGCGCCTGCGCGCCGTTCACTTGCTGTTCGAGGTTCCACTTCCCCTCTTCTCCCCAACGGAAACCAATGGATCCATTGGGCGCCACAACCTTGCCCGAGACCTCGTCATAGGCGACCGTTTTCCAGTCGGGATTGTTGGCCTCGCCCAGTTGCCCGTCGAAATCATCCGCACGCAGCATCCTGCCCGGCACCAGTTGGCCGTCCTGTTCGTCAAGCCGCACCAACATCGGCATGTCGGTGTATTTACGGGCATAATCCTCGAAATACTCGGCCTGACGATCAAGGTGATATTCCCGCAAGATCACATGCCCCATCGCCATCGCCAGCGCCGCATCGGTGCCGGCCTGCGGGTTCAGCCAGATATCGCCGAACTTGGCCGCCTCGGAATAATCGGGGCTGACCACAGCGGATTTGGTCCCGCGATAGCGCACCTCGGTATAGAAATGCGCGTCGGGCGTCCGGGTCTGCGGCACGTTCGACCCCCAAAGCATGAGGAACCCGGCATTATACCAGTCGGCGGATTCCGGAACGTCGGTCTGTTCGCCCCATGTCTGGGGGCTGGCAGGCGGCAGGTCGCAATACCAGTCGTAGAACGACATGCAGGTGCCGCCCAGAAGGCTCAGGTAACGCGATCCGGCGGCATAGCTCACCATCGACATGGCCGGAATGGGCGAAAACCCGAACACCCGGTCAGGCCCCCAGGTTTTGGCTGTATGGGCATTCGCTGCGGCAACAATCTCGGTGGCTTCGTCCCATGTGGCGCGCACGAACCCGCCCTTGCCCCGCGTCTTGGTATAAGAGGCCCGCAAGATCGGATCGTTCTGGATCGCAGCCCATGCGGCCACGGGGGTCATCGTCTGGCGCATCTTGCGCCACACGCGCATCAGACTGCCGCGGATCAGAGGGTTCTTCACCCGATTGGCCGAGTAAAGATACCAGCTGTAGGAGGCCCCCCGCGCACAGCCGCGCGGCTCGTGGTTGGGCAGCCCTGCACGGGTGCGCGGATAATCGGTCTGTTGCGTCTCCCAGGTGACGATCCCGGATTTGACGTAGATCTTCCACGAACAGGACCCGGTGCAATTGACCCCATGGGTCGACCGCACGATCTTGTCGTGCCGCCAACGGTTTCTGTAGGTATCCTCCCAATCCCGGTTCTCGGTCGTGGTCTGGCCCCAGCCGTCGGAAAATTGCTCCAGTTCCTTGCTCTGGAAGAAGTTCAGTTTGTCGAGCAGATGGCTCATGGTTCAATCCTTTTGTTATTCGGCGGGTTGGGCGGTCGCGTCAGCTGCGCGTCCATGTTCGATTTCGTGCAGAAGGCCCCCGGGGCGCGTGTAAACCGCCCAGGTGATCACCAGGCAGATCGCGTAGAAGATCAGGAAGCCCCAGAGTGCGCCGACGGCGCTGCCGGTCATCGCGATGGACGTGCCGTAGGCCTTGGGGATGAAGAAGGCGCCATAGGCCGCGATGGCCGAGGTGAAGGCCGTGATGGCGCCTGACTCCATGGCGATTTGCCGCTTGCGCTCCTCAATCCCGAGATGCGGCATCAGGCGCGGCACTTCGCGCCCCATGATGACGGGGATCATCTGGAACGTCGACGCGTTGCCGACCCCCGTCAGGAAGAACAGCGCCATGAAGCAGGCGAAAAAGCCGATGAACGAGCCGACCCCAAGGAAGAAGATCACGCCGAAGGTGGCCACGATCATCGCCGTGAAGGTCCAGAAGGTCACACGCCCACCGCCGAAGCGATCGCTGATCCAACCCGTCGCGGCGCGGCTCAGGGCACCCACAAGCGGCCCGAGGAACACATAGTTGAGCGCATTGATCTCGGGGAAGGCCAACTTGGTCAGCAGCGGAAAGCCCGCCGAATAGCCGATGAAGCTACCGAACGTGCCCGTGTAAAGGATGCACATCAGCCAGTTATGCGTGCGTCCGAAGATCACGGCCTGATCGGCGAAACTGGCGCGCGCGTCGGCGATGTCGTTCATGCCAAGCCAAGCGGCAATCGTGGCGGCCAGGATAAAGGGCACCCAGACGAATCCGGCATTCTGCATCCACAACTGTCCGCCTTCGGACATGGTCTGTGGCTGCCCGCCAAGCGCGCCGAACACACCCGCCGTAATGACGATGGGCACAAGGAACTGCATCACCGACACGCCCAGATTGCCCAATCCGGCATTCAGGGCCAACGCATTGCCTTTTTCGGCTTTCGGAAAGAAGTAGCCGATATTGGCCATGCTCGATGCAAAGTTGCCACCGCCGAACCCGCACAGAAGCGCCAGCACGAGGAAGATCAGGTAAGGCGTTTCAGGCGATTGAACCGCGTATCCGATCCCAAGCGCCGGCAGCAGCAGCGATGCGGTCGACAGCGTTGTCCACAGCCGCCCACCGAAGATCGGCACCATGAAGCTGTAGAAGATGCGCAAGGTCGCGCCCGACAGGCCCGGCAATGCGGCCAGCCAGAACAGCTGACCCGGCGTGAAATCGAACCCGATGGCCGGCAGTCGCGCGACGACCACGGACCATACCATCCAGACCGAAAACGCCAGAAGCAGCGCCGGGATCGAGATCCAGAGGTTGCGGCGTGCAACGGCACGGCCCTTCTCGGCCCAGAACCTGGCATCCTCAGGCTGCCAATCCTCGATGATGCGCGGCATGCGTGTCCGCTCCGGGTGGTGGATGTCGTGCATCTCGGGCAGTTGCGGCAGCCGATCCAGCGCCTCGCCATGTGCAGCACGCTCCATTGCGCGGACCGACAGATGCATCCAAGCCAGCGCGATGGCAACCAGCCCGAAGAGCAGCGCAAAGCACGAGGTATAGATGCCCGTAAGATCAAGCAGAGCACCAAAGATGATCGGCAAGACAAAGCCGCCAAGCCCCCCGATCATCCCGACCAGACCGCCAACAGCGCCGACGTGGCCCGGATAATAGACAGGGATATGCTTGAACACCGCCGCCTTGCCGAGGCTCATGAAAAAGCCAAGCGCGAACAGCGTGACGATAAACGGCCAAAGGCCCATCTGTGTCGAAAAGGCGATCGGGCCGTCCTTGGCCTGAATGATGTAATCCGTGGGCGGATAGGACAACATGAACAGGAACAGCAAAGAAAAGCCGAAGGTCCAATACATGACCGTCCGCGCGCCGAACTTGTCTGACAGATGCCCGCCATAGGCGCGAAACAACGACGCCGCCAGACTGAAAGAGGCCGCGGCCATCCCGGCAAAACGCACATCTATACCGTAGACGTCGATCAGGTAATGCGGCAGCCACAATGCCAGCGCCACGAAAGCCCCGAAGACGAAGAAGTAATACAGCGAAAAACGCCAGACCTGCAGGTTTTTCAGCGGCGCGAATTGCTGCGCAAGCGACGGCGGCTTGGCACCTGTCTTGCGGCGGTCCACAAGTTCGGGATCGTCTTTGGCCAGAAGGAAAAACAACACACCGATGGTCGCAAGCCCGGCGGCCCAGACATACGCCACCCCATGCCAGCCATAAGCGACCATGACGAAGGGGGCGACGAACTTGGTCACCGCAGCTCCGACATTTCCCGCGCCGAAGATTCCAAGCGCCGTGCCCTGATGACCCGCGTCATACCAGCGGCTGACATAGGCCACACCGATGATGAACGATCCGCCCGCAAGGCCGATGCCAAGGGCTGCGATCAGATACATGATATAGCTGTCCGCCAGTGTCAGCGCCCAAGTGGCGAGCGCCGTCAGGATCATCTGGCTGGAGAATACAAAGCGCCCGCCGTATTTCTCGGTCCAGACACCCAGAAACAGGCGGCTGATGGACCCTGTCAGGATGGGTGTGGCGACCAGCAGACCGAACTGGGTGTCGTTCAGGCCAAGCTCGGCCTTGATGGCGACACCGATGATGGAAAAGATCGTCCAGACCGCGAAACAGGCGGTGAAGGCGATCGTGCTCAGGCCCAATGCGCGTGTCTGGTCGGCGCGTGAGGCGGTGGCTACGGTCTGCATGACAGGGTCTCCGGCAAGAATGGCGTCGTCCCCGCTTGGAGGGGGATCAGCGCCAGACCTGACGGCAGTGCAGACCGGAAAACTTGATCTGGATCATAAACCTGTTAAAAGCGTAATGAAATAATTGGCTTACGGGATTTTGTCATATCTGCCGCCGGGTTGGATCAAGGCGCGGGCTGCGTGGATCAAATGCCATCGCGCCATTTGTCAAATCTACGATTGATAATTGTCAAATCGCTCACGGAAGGTAGATATGCCCGACTCGGACTACCGGGACATTCGCACACTCGATCTTTTCGCTGAAATGGCAGATGAGCATTTCACCGCTTTGATGCGTGGCGCCTATGTTCAGAATTTCCCCGCCCAGATCGAATTGATCACCGAAGGCGAGCCAAGCGATTTTCTGCATATCGTGCTTGCCGGGTCGGTTGATCTGTTTTCGGCTTGGAATGACAGGGAAACCAGCATGGCCACCGTGCGCCCGATCTCGACCTTCATTCTGGCCGCGACAATCAAGGATGCGCCGTATCTGATGTCGGCCCGCACACTTGAAAAAAGCCGGATCGTGTTGATCCCCAGTCAGGACGTTCGCGGGATATTCGATGTGGACAACAACTTTGCCCGCGCGATCGTGACGGAACTTGCGCAATGTTATCGGTCGGTCATCAAGGCACAAAAGGATCTCAAGCTGCGCACGTCATTGGAACGCCTTGCCAATTATCTCATCAGGCAGCAACACCATGCGGGCGGCGGCGCCGAGTTCAAGCTTGATTTCGAAAAGCGCCGGCTGGCCTCGGTTCTGGGGATGACGCCGGAAAATCTCAGCCGCGCTTTCAAAGGTCTGCAACCCTACGGTGTCAAGGTCAATGGCACCCTCATCACTATCGAGGATCAGGCAGATCTCAGGCGCTTCGCCAAGCCGAACCCCCTGATCGATGACTTTTCCACTTGAACACCTGCAAGCGACAAATCTCGCGGCACGGGGCTGCCCCACCAACACGACCGGATGCGCCGGGATCGCGGTCCACGTCAGGGGCGCGTCCCTTTGACCGGGCTTGCCCCCGTCTGTCGATCTTGCCTGCCGGGTCACGTCCGCGCCGTCACTGCCATCCGCCGATAGCCTGCCGTGCCATGATAAAATCCATTGCTGAGCGTCACCGCACCGCAAAGTCCGGCAAGGTGGCGATCTGCCTCATCGGTGCACAGCGTCCCGTCTAGAACGTTGCGGAAAACATCGGCGACGCCGACCATATCGACATCCTGGGGCATCAGCCGCAGATGCGACACGCCATCGGCGGCCAGTCGGCCCATCTCGGGCAGCAGATCGATATAGCTTTCGGATTGTGTCTGAATGCCGTTCACCCTCAGGATCGCGCGGTCATCGGTCGTGCGAAGCGGCATGCCATCGCTGTCATGTTCACAGACGAACTGGCAGTTGTCCTTGGTTCGTCTATGGGCGCGGGCATGGTAACAGCGTGCCGAAACCGCCAGTGATGCGCGCCCGAACACTTGCACTTCGACCCCAAGGCGCAGATCGCGCGCAGCCGATGCCGCAACGGCAATGGCCTCGGCTGGCAATTCTGTGGGTAGGCAGACATGCGTCGCCCCCTGTCTGGCCATCCAGGCGATCGTCGCCTCGTTATAAGCGTTCATGAACGGACCGATGCGATGTGGCTTTTGGCCCCGCGCATAAAGACCGGCGGCGTTGTTCACTTCGATTTCCGGCATGTCCATCGCCGCCAGATCCTCGGTCGCCTTGCGTTCCCGCTTCAGCATGACCTCGGCCAGGGTCGAGACGATCACCGTCTTGCCCGCACGGTTCAGCCGCGCGATGGTCTCGGGCAGATCGCCCTCATGGAACGGCGCGCGCTTCGAACAAATCACTTCGCCCAGATACACCTCATCCACCGGAGCCTCATCGGCGATGCGCGCATAGAAATCGCGACGTTTTTCGGCCGACCAGTGATAGGCAATCGGGCCCAGAGTAAGTTTCGGTTTCATCTGTATCACCGCCATTTCTTTGTCTCGAAGGCACCCTGTGTCTGCTTTTGCCCCTCTGTCAGCGCAACGAGGTCGGCAATATTGGCGGCGCGGCCGTTGCGAATGTCATCAACGGCCTGCCGGAAGGCCCTCACGACATTGCGCACGTAGCTCTTGGATCGTTGGCGCCCCTCGATCTTGAACGCGTGAACGCCCGCGTCGATCAGGTCCGGCAACAGCCGAGACAGGTTCAGACTGATCGGCTCTTCGAAGGCATAGTAACTCTCTGCCCGGTTGGATGTGGTATAGCGCCCCTTGCAGATCGTCGGATATCCCGCCTTTTCGTCAGGCCCAAAGCGGTCAATCGTGAAGCCGGCAAGCTGGGATGACATCGATCCGTCCTCGTGGCGCGCATATTCAACGTCCGACGCGGGCGAGCAGACGCCGTTCATATTGGTCGATTGCCCGGTGAGGTAATTTGTCAGGCTGCATCGCCCCTCCACCATCAGCCCGTGGTTGCCGAAGATGAAGGTTTCGATTTCGCAGGGGATTTCCGTGCGTATCTGGCGTATCTCCGGGATCGTCAGGATACGCGGAAGAACCACGCGCCTGACCCCGAAATTTTCGCAATAATACCGGATGGCCTCAGGCGACGAGGCCGCCGCCTGCACCGATAGATGCAAACGCGCTTGGGGATGGGTGCGGGCGATGTAATCGGCCACGCCCATATCGGCCACGATAAAAGCATCGACACCAAGCCTGACACCCAGATCAGCCGCGTGCCGCCAAAGATCCACCTTGCCCGCCGGCGGGTAGGTATTGAGCGCCAAAAGCACCTTGGCGCCCTTCGCATGTGCATAGGCAACGGCGTCGCCCAGTTCTTCCGGCGTGAAGTTCAAGCCGGGAAAATTGCGCGCGTTGGTCGCATCTTGAAAGCCGCAATACACCGCATCGGCGCCCGCATCGACCGCCGTGCGCAGGGCTGCCGGTGTGCCAGCGGGACAAATCAGTTCAGCAAGTGTCATTCTCGGTCAATCCTTCTCCATGTCAGCACCGTAGCCACGCCGCAAACGCGCCAAAACGGCCCGCCCCGGAGCGCCGAACATCGCAGCTGTGTCCTCGGCGATGGACGTGTCCACATCATCCAACGCATTGCGCAGGCGCACGACGGCTTCGGTGTCTCCGGTCACGTCCAGATCGCGCGAAAAGAACGCAGCATCGCCGTCCTCTTGGGAATCGATCAGCTCAAGCAGCAGCATGAATCGCCCCCGGATCACCGCATCCGCCCGTGGCGCGGCATCACGCGGCACCGCACGGAAAAGAAGCCTGTCGGGATCGGGGCGAAGATGCATGGCAAAGGGCAAATCGATCGGGTCGATCACGAAATCGGCGGTCTGATACGGGCCAAGTCGGGCGAAAAGCGACGGGTGCCGCGCCGCGATCCGGCGCACGATCCGCGTCAGGATTGGCTGAAGCACTCCGCACGCCAAGCGGGACGCAAGCAGATTGCCAGGCCATCGCGCTGAATTGGCCGCCTCTATACGAAGACTCATGGCGTCGGCCCTCTTAAGCAGTCGGCTCGAACCGAGGAAAAAGCACGTTATTTTCCACGGCGATGTGCATGGCCAGTTCCTCAAGCAACGTTGCGATCCCGGCATAGAGCGACCGCCATGATCCGCACGCATGCTCGGGCGGTGTAAAGTCTTGCGTCAACTGCCGCAGCAACGCGATGGTCTGTGCATGATCGTCATGATCAGCGCGCATCATCGAAATCGGAAACTGGATGCCGTCTCCACCACCGGCGCGCATTGCTGGAAACAAAATCGTTTCCTCCTTGGCCATGTGCGCTTCGATGTCGCGCGCCAGCCCTTCCAATGCCCCCGCAAGGCCCACCGGAACATCCGGATCGTCTGCGTGAACTTGTTCAACGCGCTCGGCCAAAGGCACCAAGGACAAAAGGTCCGCCCTGTGCATCTCATGGTAGTTGCGGATGATATGGTCGATCAGTGCGCCGGTCTCCTGCGGCAAGGTGGAAGTTGCATCATGTTGCATGGTAAGGCCTTTCCAGAACGAAGGTGTCGTTTGCGCGTATTGGTATTTGAAATACCTATTAATACCTCTAAATACGCATTACAAATACCAATTAAGGAGCGCGACCATGCGTCTCACCTCTTTTACGGACTACGGGTTGCGCGTGCTGATGCGCATGGCGGGCGAACCGGCGCGGGCGTTTACCGCAGCCGATCTTGCGACCGAATTCCATGTTTCGCGCAACCATCTGGCCAAGGTGATATCGGCCCTGTCAGCCACAGGCCTGCTGCAGACAAGGCGCGGCGGCGGCGGCGGCGCGATGCTGGCACGCGCGCCCAAGGATATCCGTCTGGGCGATGTGATTGCGGCATTGGAAGCCGATCAGGCGCTGGTAGAATGCTTCGCCGCTCGTGGGAACACCTGCACATTGACCCCCCATTGCCGGCTGAAGGCGCGTCTGGCCCAGGCCGAGGCAGCCTTCATCGACGAGCTCAACACCAGCACACTGGCAGATTGCGTCTATCGCCCTGAAGGCGCTTGACGGCTGGAAACGCGGTAGCGTTTCAATCGTTGCGGCCCTTGGGCCTCACGCGGTCCAGCGGACAGCCGACGGTGCGGTGCGACATGTGACATCCCCTGTTTCAGAAAAGCCAAGGCATGTCATAGGGCCGGTCGCCGGACAGTGGGGACGCCATAAGGCATCCCCATCGCTGTTCATGGGAAGTCCCAGGACGTCTAAACGTTTGGGACCAGGCAACCGGCATGGATATGGGCGCGCATCCAGTCCTGGGCCAAGGTTGCATGGATATCAGGTCAATCGATCAGCCCCAAGCGTCCGCCCTCGTTGCTCTGCCGCGCATATCGACTAACAGCTCGCCTCAAGCAGCCAGCACCGAAATCACCTTGAAAATGATCGCCGACAGCAACGCCGCCGCCGGCACGGTGATGACCCAGGCGGCCGCGATCGTCATGACATGCGACCGCCGGACCAGCTTTCTCCTGCGCCGTTCCTCTCTTGCGATCACGGCGGGTTCGGGCGCAATGCGACGCGCCATGGGCACACGCCGTTGCGCATACCATTCCCGGAAAAACCCGACGCCGAAAACACCGCCAACAGCGATATGTGTGGAACTGACCGGAAGTCCGAGCCAACTGGCGAAGATAACGGTGATTGCCGCGGACAAGGCCACGCAATAGGCCCGCATCGGGTTCAACTTGGTGATTTCATTTCCCACGATCCGGATCAGACGCGGACCAAAGATAAAAAGCCCAAAGGATATCCCGAACGCCCCGATCAGCATCACCCAAAGCGGGATTGCAAAAGCATCCACGAATTCACCGCTCTGCGATGCCTGCACGATGGCGGCAAGCGGACCAACCGCATTGGCCACATCGTTCGCCCCATGCGCAAAACTCAGCAGCGCGGCCGAAACGATAAGCGGAATGCCGAACAACACCTTGAGCGATTTGTTGCGGTTTTCCAAACCTTCGGATTGCCTGCGTATCACCGGGATCATGACACCCCAGATCAAAACTCCGATGCCGCCGCCGATTGCCAGCGCCGTGGCAAGGTCGATCTTGATCAGGTTCTTCAGCCCCTTCATGGAAAGGTAAGCCGCAAAAACACCCGCCATCACGCCGACCAGCACGGGAACCCATGTGCGCGCCGCTGCGATCTTGTCGTCGCGGTATATGATCCGTTCCTTGATGAACCAAAGGAAACCAGCCGCAATCGCCCCCCCCATGATCGGCGAGATGATCCAGCTGGCGGCAATCATGCCCATCTGGTCCCAGCTGACCGCGGCGAACCCTGCAGCGGCGATACCTGCGCCCATCACGCCTCCGACAACGGAATGCGTCGTCGACACCGGCGCCCCGACCCATGTCGCAAGGTTCACCCACAATGCCGAGGAAAGAAGCGCCGCCATCATCGCCCAGATGAAGACATCAACCGATCCAAGGCTTTCAGGCGCGATGATGCCTTTCGCAATGGTCGAGACCACGTCCCCACCCGCGATCAACGCGCCTGCGGTTTCACAGATGGCCGCAATCGCGATTGCGCCACCCAAGGTCACGGCATTCGCTCCGACAGCCGGGCCCATGTTGTTGGCGACATCGTTCGCGCCGATATTCAGGGCCATGTAGGCCCCGAATGTGGCCGCAAGAATGATCAGAACAGGGTTATCCGCATCACTGAACGCAATCGTGGCAAAAAGCGCCGCAGCCAGAAGAAAGAGAAACGCGATCCCCTTCCCGATCAGCGGACGCCCGACAAAGGCCGTCGCCTGCTCAAACGTTGTCATCCGCCCGAGATCCCTGTCGAGGGTCTCGAGGTGGCGCGCTTCAAAATCTCTGTCGGCCATGCATTACCCCGCGTCGCGTGCGGGGTCTCTACTCTCATGGTCCGGCGCAATCAATCGGCCGCGAACACAAAATCCATTTCAGAAGGACGTCAGAAGGTCTTTCAATTCGGGTTCGTCAACCAGTTCCGCAGCCTCGGAGGGCGCAACCCACTTACGCGTCCGCTGATCCGCTTCGGGATAATCATTTGATAATTCAAGCACTTTCACCGGATATACAATCGTCATGACAGACAAGCTCCAGTCTCCGGGCAGCGCCTTGTCATATTGATAGCTGCCAAGCGGCTTGGCCGTCGCCTCTCCACGCCGAACGCCCGCTTCCTCCCACGCCTCCTGCAAAGCGGTTTCGGGCGACTCCAACCCCTTGATCGGCCAGCCTTTCGGCACGATCCATCGCCCTGTTCCTCTGCTTGTGACCAACAGGACTTTCTTCTCTGGCCCCTCCCTGTCATAGCAAAGCGCCGCGAACTGAACCCGCTTCGGACGCCTCAACATCGGCTCCACGAAACCGTTCCAAACGGATTTAAGGTGATTTTTCAATTTATTGCCTGCCCTTTTTAAGGACATAAGCTTAAACACTTAGTATTTGAAAAGCAAATACGGCAGGGCGGCTTAAGGCGCCTTTTTGCTCGCCACAGCGATAATGATGACAATCTGCTGTGCACCGAGTTGCGATTGGGTTCCGATCTAATTGCACATCCTCCCGCAACCTTTCCAGAACGCCCTTTTCCCCAATTCGACCCTCCAAAAGGCCACGCCATTTTCGGTCCTGTTTCAGACATTGTCCGTCACATCCCATGAAAATAGAGCTTGCGCAGGAGGACCGCCAAATGATCGCACCCCCCGCGCGACAGCATTTCAAATGTACCCCGACACGCGTGACCGGGGACAATGATGGCTGACCTCTTGATCGCCAATATCATCGTCGTCGTCGCGGCCTTGCTGCAGGCTTGCACAGGGTTCGGGTTTTCCGTTCTCGCGACACCGTTCCTGTTGCTGGTCTATCCGGTGGGCGAGGCGATTCAGATCAACATCGTCCTGTCGATCCTGATTTCGCTGGTGATGCTGCCCAAGGTCATGGGCGATATCGACCGCCCCTTGGTCAAGCGGCTTGTGCTTGGCAGCTCCCTCGGGGCGCCCTTCGGCATCGTCATCTATCTGTTCGCGAACCCCGATTACCTCAAAGTCGCGATCGGCCTGACGGTTCTGACGTTCACGGGGCTGATCCTTTGCAAATACCGCCTCGCCCGCACCCCCGCCCGCGACAGTGTGGCGGGCGGGCTGTCCGGGGCGCTGACCAGTGGGCTTGGGATGCCCGGTCCGCCGCTGCTGTTGTATTTCGCGGGGGCCGGGATACCGCCCACGGTTCTGCGCGCCACGACACTTGCCTACTTTCTGTTCATTTATTCCATCAGTCTGGGCCTGCAAATCGCCACCAGCCCCGCCTCGACCGGCACGATGCTGACCGCGCTGTCGCTGACACCGGCCACGGCCATCGGGATCGTGGCGGGCCAGGTCCTGTTTTCACGCATCAGCCACGGTCTGTTCATGGGGATAGCCTACGGGCTGCTTCTGCTGACCGGGACTTATCTTGTCGTCGCAACGCTTCTGGGAGGATAGCGCCGCGCCGACACATGGCATTCATTCATGGGAGGAAAAACATGAGAGCCATATCATCCGTCTTCACACAAGTCGCCGAGCGCTTCCTGCCCGACGCCTTCGTGTTCGTCTTTTTTCTCAGCGCGCTGACATTCGTGCTGGGCATGGCACAAGGCTACGGCCCGGCGGCAGTGGCCGAGTTCTGGGGGCAAGGGTTTTTCAAGATCCTGACCTTCACCGCTCAGGCCACGCTCGTTCTGGCCACGGGGTTCGCGCTGGCGCATACGCCGCTGGTTCACCGGGCGCTTGTCGCCTTCGCCCGCATTCCACAGAACGAGGTCCAGATCATCATCCTGACAACGCTTGTGATGATGGCCTGCAGCCTGTTTTCCTGGGGGTTCGGCCTGGTTGCCGGCGCCATCGTCGCGCGGCAGATGGGGATCGTGCATCGCGACAAGGTGCATTATCCGCTGATCGTCGCGGCGACCTATTCCGGCTTTCTGGTGTGGCACGGCGGCTATAGCGGCGCCATTCCGACCATCATCGCCACGCCGGGCCACTTCCTGGAGGACACCATGGGCGTCGTCCCGGTCAGCGAAACGCTGCTTTCGGGCACCAACCTGCTGATCATTCTCAGCCTTGCCGTGATTGTGCCGCTGGTCAACACCATGATGCGTCCCAAGGATCCCGCCGAGCGCAAAAGCATTCCCGCAACCTTAGATGAGATCGAAGAGGCGCTGGACCCCGTCACATCGCCAAGCACCGAAGGCGCAACCGGCAACCATCCCGGCGCGACCGGACGCACACCGGCAGAGTGGCTGGAACGCAGCCGCTTTGTCACGCTGATCCTCGGGCTTCTCGCCTCGCTTTATCTGATCACCTATTTTGCCGATGGCGGGGCGGTCACGCTCAACAGCGTCATCCTGAGTTTCTTTGCACTGGGCCTTGTTCTGACGCCCAACGCCCATGCCTACAGCCAAAGCTTTCAGGGCGGCGCCAAGGCATCCTATGGGATCATCCTGCAATTCCCGTTCTATGGCGGGATCATGGGCATGATGACCGGAACGGGGCTGGCCGCGGCGCTGGCCGCTGGCTTCGTGTCGATCTCGACCGCGCAGACGCTGCCGTTTTTCTCGTTCCTCGGCGCGGGACTGGTCAACATGTTCGTGCCCTCGGGCGGGGGTCAGTGGGCCGTGCAGGGGCCGATCATGATCCAGGCGGCACAGGAACTGGGCGCCGATATGCCGCGTGTGGCACTTGGCGTCGCCTGGGGCGAGGCGTGGACGAACATGATCCAGCCGTTCTGGACCTTGCCGATGCTGGCCATTGCCGGCTTGGGCATTCGCGACATCATGGGCTATACGGCTGTTGTCCTGCTGGTCAGCGGTGTGGTCATTGGTGGTATCCTGCTCGCTGTCTGAGCAAAACCGGGGCGCCTGTTCATCGGGCGTCCCATTCCGACACATGAGGATAAGCCCGTGTCCCAGTCCGATGACATCACCCTGATTTCCGCGGTGGATCTGGCCGCATTGATCCGTGACCGCCATATCAGCTGCCGCGCGGTGACGGGCGCCTTTCTCGACAAGATCGAGGCGCACAACCCCAAGATCAACGCGATCTGCACGCTGGATGCCGACCGCGCGCTTGAGACGGCCGATGCTCTCGACAGCCAGATCGCGGCGGGCTCGGCGGCGAGGCGCAGTCTCTTGGGTCTGCCCATCGTGCTCAAGGATCTGACGCCGACGGCAGGCATCCGCACGACGCGCGGCTCGCGCCTTTTCAAAGATTGGGTGCCCTCCGAGGATGCGGCCCTTGTCACGCGGCTCAAGGATCAGGGCGCCGTGGTCCTGGGCAAGACCAACACGCCGGAATTCGGGCATAAGGCGGTCACCGACAATGCGATCTTCGGCCCCACGAACAACCCCTGGCGGCTGGACCGGATCGCAGGCGGCTCCAGCGGCGGGTCGGCGGCTGCAGTGGCTGCGGGTCTGGTGCCATTCGCCGAAGGCAGCGACGGGGCCGGATCAATCCGCATTCCCGCCAGCCTCTGCGGCACCGTGGGGTTCAAGCCGACCTTCGGGCGCGTGCCGGATGTCGCGCAAAGCTTTTTCAGCCACACCCCCTATTTCCATAACGGCCCAATCGCGCGCAGCGTGGCGGATGCCGATCTGCTGTATCGCGCAATGCTCGGCCCCACCGCTGGCGGCCTTTTCGGCCTGCCGTTCGAGCCGCAAAACCGCTCGGCGCTCAGGCCGCTTGGCGATATCCGCGTTGGCTACAGCCCGGACCTTGGCATCTTCCCGGTGCGCGCCGATGTCGCCCAGGCCTGCCGAAACGGCGCCAAGGTGTTCGAGGCATTGGGCTGTCAGGTGATCGACGCCAGTCTGACGCTGCCCGACGACACCGAAGCCGCGTTCATGGATCTGTGGCGGGCCAAGGTCGCGGGGCTGTATGGCGCGCTTGACGCGGGCGATCTCGATCTGCTCGAACCGGTGGTCCAGACCCTGATCGAAGACGGGCGCGGGATCGACATGGTGCGCTTCGGCACGGCCACCAAGACGCGCGACCGGGTCTGGCAAATCATGACCGACATGTTCGCAAAGATCGATATCCTGCTCTGCCCCACAACCTGCGTTACCGCCTTTGCCCAGTCCGACGGACCGCCATCGCAGATCGCGGGACGGCCCGTCAATCCGCTGATCGGATGGTTCCTGACATACCCGATGAACATGACGGGCCACCCGGTGATCTCGGTGCCCTGCGGGGTCTGCGACGACGGGCTTCCCGTCGGGTTGCAGATCGCCGGGCGCCGCCTTGAGGACGATCTTGTGCTCAGACTGGCCGCCGATTTCGAAGCGGCGCAGCCTTGGGACAAGATCGCAGACCTCTGATCATGCCAAAGGACCGGATCACCGTTCTCGCCCCCTATGATGTCATCGGCATGGTCGAAGCCATAGGGCACGAGTTCGGAAAGTTCACGTTCCACCTCGATGCCTACAGCGACTCGCGGGATATCGTGGATCTGTTCCACAGGCACAGGGCATCGTCGGATGCGATCCTGATCGGTGGGCCTCTGGCCTATGATTACCTCATCGGGCAGATCACCGCCCTGCCCCACATCACAGGTGTGCCGATCGGGTTCGTGCCTTATGACGAGACGGCGATTTTCCGGGCGCTGTTCGAAATGGCGCGCGACCGGTCCGACATTGATCTCGACTCCATGTGCATCAGCATCGATCACCCGGCAGGCGAGCATATCCGCGAATGCGTGGAGGAAATCAATCTTGGTATCGGCAACACCTTTACCAAGGAATGCTCCTCTGCCGAGGATGTCGCGGACCTCACCACCTTTCACGCGTCCTTGTGGCAGCAAAAGCAGATCACCGCCGCGCTCACCAGTGTGCATTTCGTCTTTGAACGGCTACGCGAAATGTCGGTTCCGGTCTATCGCATCCAGCCCTCCAAATCCGCGATACGAACGGCCATCACCGCACTCGAGGATCGTCTGCAGGAACGACAGCGTCTCGACCGGCAGATCGCCCTTGTCGCGATCCGCTTCAAGGATGCGGCCTCCGGCGCGCAGAATGTGGATGTGCGCAGCATCCTTGATCGACGCAGACTGCCCATCGAAAAACGCCTGCATGCCTTGGCCGAACGGTTTTCCGGCGTCGCGCAATGGGCCACCCCGACCGAGGCCCATATCCTCACCACACGCCGCCATGTCGAGCAGGAAAGCTGCCTCGCGGAAACCGCCCGGTTTGCGGGCGATTTCGAACAGACTTACGGGATCGGCGCCGTGATCGTGGCCGGAGTCGCGGATGCTGCCAACGAGGCCTTGTCACTGGTGCGAAAAACGCTTGCGCGGCGTGCCACCCTGCCAGACGAAGATATCTGGATTGTAGATGCCAACGGCATCACGCAGCACAACATCGGCTCCGATACCCGTCTGCGCTATGAAAACTGGAGCAACAGCCCCACACTCCTCAAAAAGGCCGAAGCCGCGACCATCGGCATCGCGACCGTCAACCGCGTTCTCGCCTTCCTGGCCAACCGACCGTCAGATCACTTTTCTGCCGATGATCTTGCAAAATGGCTGGGTATCACCCCGCGCAGCGCCCGG
>JALQUE010000026.1 GCA_023260815.1 Roseovarius sp. | reverse complement strand
GATCATCGAATTCGTCGAGCGTGATCTCGACGCCAAGGGTGCAGCTGACCGCGCCCGTCTCGAAGCCGCCGAGGTTGCTGGCGACGAAGATTGACGACCCCGGAACGTTCCGGTGTCAATTGGCCCCTGCCGGATCGGCGGGGGCCTTTGCGTTTCGCCCTGCCGCGTTTGTCCATCATCGCGCAGGAGCGGTTGCATTGCCCTTGCGCACTTCGCATATGATGACGGCAGACTTGATCGGAGGACGTGCTATGGTCCGCGCGCTTTTCATGATGCTGTGTGTTCTGTCCACGCCGGTTTTGGCCGAAGCGCCGCGCGTGCCCGAAACCCGGGCCGAGATCGGCCTCAGCTTCACGCCGGTGGTCAAACGCGCCGCCCCGGCGGTGGTCAATATCTATGCGCGCCGCATCGTCAATGTCCGCTCCAGCCCGTTCAGCGGCGATCCCTTCTTTCAGAACCTTTTTCGGGATTTCGGCGTGCCGCAACAGCGCGTGCAAAACTCTCTCGGCTCGGGCGTGATCCTCAGTGAAGGTGGCATTGTCGTCTCGAACTACCATGTCGTCGGCGAGGCGACGGATATCCGTGTCGTGCTGAACGACCGGCGTGAATATTCCGCGCGTGTGCTTTTGTCGGACGAGGAAAGCGATCTGGCCATCCTCCAGATGGAAGATGCGCCGCCAATGCCGACGCTCGAGTTGCGCGACAGCGATACCGTGGATGTGGGTGAATTGGTTCTGGCCATCGGCAATCCCTTTGGCGTGGGGCAGACCGTCAGCAGCGGTATCGTGTCGGGTCTCGCCCGGTCGGGGACCGCCACGGGCAATGCGCGCGGCTATTTCATCCAGACCGATGCACCGATCAATCCGGGCAATTCCGGCGGTGCGCTTGTCGATATCAATGGCCGGCTCATCGGGGTGAACACCGCGATTCTCAGCCGCTCGGGGGGATCGAACGGGATCGGCTTTGCCATACCGTCGGCGCTGGTGGCGCAATTCGTCCAGCAGGCCAGCGCCGGCAATACCGAATTCCTGCGCCCCTGGGCTGGCCTTGCCGGCCAACCAGTGACCGCCGACATGGTCGAAGGGTTGGGGCTGGAGCGTCCCGGTGGGCTGATCATTTCCCAGGTGCATCCGCAAAGTGCGTTCGCCCGCGTGGGTATCCAGCCCGGCGATGTCATCGCATCTGTGGACGGCTTGCCCGTCAATACTCCCGCCGAGATGTTGTTTCGCATGTCGGTCGCAGGCATCGGGGCCACCTCTGTCATCACCTACATCCGTGATGGTGCTGCGGCCAAGGTCACGCTTGACCTGATTGCGCCACCTGATACGCCTCCGCGCGCGCAGATCGTGACAGGCCGCGACACCGCCATTCCCGGTATGACGCTGTCGACGGTCAATCCCGTGGTGCTGTCCGAATACGACCTGCCGCTTGGCGCGTCGGGTGTGGTGGTGGACGACCCTGGCAGGGTCGGGGCGCGGGCGGGCTTGCAGGCGGGTGACGTGCTGCATGCCATAGACGGGATCGAGGCGACGGACACCGCCACCGCGAATGATCTGCTGGCGCGCGCGGCGGGACTTCTGTCGCTCGAGGTGCAGCGGGGCGGTCAACGCGCCGTTCTGCGGTTCAGGCTGTAGCGGATGCAGGATCTGTTCAACAACGACCCCGGCAAAGCGCCCGACACCGCTCCGCGTCCTCTGGCCGACAGGTTGCGCCCGCGCAAGTTGGCGGATGTGATCGGGCAGGCGCAGGTGCTTGGGCCCGAGGCGCCGCTTGGCGCTATGCTGGCGGCTGGCAGCTTGTCGTCGCTGGTGTTCTGGGGGCCGCCGGGGGTGGGCAAGACCACGATCGCCCGGCTTCTGGCCGACGAGACTGATCTCCATTTCGTGCAGATCAGTGCGATCTTCAGTGGCGTGGCCGAGTTGAAAAAGGTGTTCGAGCAAGCCCGCCATCGCCGGTCGAACGGGCAGGGGACGCTGTTGTTCGTCGATGAGATCCACCGCTTCAACAAGGCCCAGCAAGACAGCTTCCTGCCCCATATGGAGGATGGCACGCTTTTGCTGGTGGGGGCGACCACCGAAAACCCCAGCTTCGAGTTGAACGCCGCTCTTCTTAGCCGGGCGCAGGTTCTGGTGCTTGAACGGCTGTCGCTGGCCGATCTCGAACGGCTTGTCCAACGCGCCGAGGCCGAACTTGCCCGCCCCCTCCCGCTTGATGGCCCGGCCCGCGAAGCGCTGCTCGAGATGGCCGATGGCGACGGGCGCGCGCTCTTGAACCTGATCGAACAGGTGGCGGCCTGGAACGTCGAGGGCAAGATCGACACGACGGTGTTGACCGGACGGCTGATGCGTCGGGCGGCCAAATACGACAAGTCCGGCGATGAACATTACAACCTGATCTCGGCGCTGCACAAATCGGTGCGCGGCTCTGACCCGGATGCGGCGCTTTACTGGTATGCAAGGATGCTGACCGGGGGCGAAGATCCCCGCTATTTGGCAAGGCGCATCACCCGCATGGCGGTCGAGGATATCGGGCTGGCCGATCCGCAAGCCCAGACTGTCTGTCTGCACGCTTGGGAAACCTACGAACGTCTTGGCAGCCCCGAAGGCGAACTGGCGCTGGCGCAGGCCGTCACCTATCTGGCCCTCGCGCCGAAATCCAACGCCGGCTACGCCGCCTACAAGGCCGCGATGCGCGAGGCCAAGAAGACCGGAAGCGAACCACCGCCCCGGCATATCCTGAACGCTCCCACGAAGCTCATGAAGGATCAGGGCTATGGCGACGGCTATGCCTATGACCATGATGCCGAGGATGGATTTTCCGGGCAGAACTACTTTCCCGAGGGGATGAAACGCCCGGTCCTCTACAGCCCCGTCGAACGCGGGTTCGAGCGCGAGTTGAAGAAACGACTCGCATATTTCGCGCGTCTTCGCGCCCGCCGCGAGGGCGATTGACCACCCCCGAGGCGTTCGCCAAGCCGCCTGCAACACATCCCGAATTTGTCGCATTCTGACAAGTTCTTGCCTGCCGACGCGGTTTCTCAAGAAATGCATGCGGCCCCGCTTTCTCTATCTATCGGTCAAAAATGAAAAAAATCCCTCAGTCCCATGGAAGGGGTGGATGCTCGGACGAATTCGTGTTTTGCTTGGCGCATGTCGTTTTTGGGCTACCTGCTCAAGCGAATGGGAAGAACACTGGTCAAGGGCGGTCGTTAGATGATCGCATGCGAGACCAGAAAACAAAAAACAGGGAGAGAATATGACAAAGGTCAAAGATCAGATTCTAATCGACCGGCTTGCCGACGCCGCCCGCGAGGGCAAGGTGTCGCGCCGGTCCTTCATGAATTATTCGATGGCAGCCGGCCTGACGGCGTCTGCGGCGACCGGGCTGTGGACCACGCAGGCCAAAGCGGCCCCATCGCGGGGTGGTACGTTCCGTCTTGGGTCGCATGACGGCAATACCGGCGACACGCATGATCCGGGCACCTATGTGACCTATTCCATGATCATGCTGATCCACACGTTCCGCAGCTACCTGACCCTGATCGAGCCTGATGGCTCGCTTGGTCCGGACGTGGCGACGGAATGGTCGGCGACACCGGATGCCAAGGAATGGACGTTCAAGCTCAATGACAAGGCCACCTTCCACAGCGGCGCCAAGGTGACGGCGAATGATGTGGTCGCGTCTCTCAACCATCACCGCGGCGAGTCGTCGACATCGGCGGCCAAGGCGCTGTTGTCGGATGTTGTCGATATCGTCGACAATGGCGATAACTCGATCACGGTGACGCTTGGGTCAGGCAATGCCGATTTGCCGTGGCTGATGACCGATTACCATTTCGCGATCTGCCCCGCCAATGACGACGGCAGCCTGAATTGGCAGTCCGGCGATGGCTGTGGCCCGTACCGTCTGGTCGAAACCGAATTCGGCGTTCAGTACAGCCTTGTCCGTCACGACGATTGGCATCTCGAGGGCGCCTATTTCGACGAGGTGGTGATCACTGTCCTCAACGACCCGAACGCGCGCCAGACCGCGCTTGTCACCGGTGATGTGGACGCGATCACGCAGCTTGAACTCAAGACACTGTCGCTCTTGCAGCGGGATCCCAACATCGAGATCGACAACGTGCCCTCGGCCGCTGCGATCACGATGCCGATGATGTGCGATACCGCGCCGTTCGACAATGTGGACGTGCGCAACGCGATGAAACTGTCGATGAACCGTCAGGAAATCATCGACAAGATCACCTTCAACACCGCGACGATGGGCAATGATTTCCAGCATTCGCCCGCAATGCCCTATTGGCCCGACGATATTCCGCAGCGCGAGTATGATCCCGAACAGGCCAAGGCCCTGTTGGCCAAGGCCGGGGCCGAAGGCATCTCGGTCGAGATCAAGGTGGCGGATTCGGTGTTCTCGGGGGCCGTCGATATGTGCATCCTCTACGCCGAGCAGGCCAAGGCCGCTGGCATCAACATCACCGTCAACCGTGTGCCAAGTGACGGCTATTACTCGGATGTCTGGCTGAAAGACCCCTGGTGTGTGGTGCAATGGGGTGCGCGTCCGACGCCGGACGTCATGTACAGCCTTGCCTACAAGGACGACGCGGCCTGGAACGAAAGCCGCTGGCAGAACGAGCGGTTCAATGAACTTCTGTTGCAGGCCAAGTCCGAACTGGACAATGACAAGCGCGCCGAGATGTATCGCGAAATGGCCATGCTGGCCCGCGACGACGGCGGCACATTGATCCCGTTCTTCCCGAACTTTGTCTATGCCCGCCGCAAGAACGTCCGGCATGGGCCGGACCTGGCGGCAAGCTGGCAGGTGGATGGCGCCCGCGGCGCCAGCCGCTGGTGGTTCGAAGGCTAAGCGTCACAAGACCGGACCCGGCGTGTTGCGCCGGGTCCATCGCTGCCTGAACCGATCTCGTTTCTCTGAAAAATGCGTTCAGGCCAAAAGCTGGCTCCGATTACCGTTGCGGTATGGTATAAGCGCAGCACTAATAAAAAAACTGTTCGGCTGGCCGTAGGGACGCCATCATTCCCACCGCGCCAGCACAGCAGCAGGAGGGACAGATGGGAGACATTCTGACGCTTGTAGGAAAGAGGCTCGGTATCGGGCTGTTCATTCTCTTGGTCATATCCGTCATTATTTTCTTCATGGTCGAGTTGTTGCCGGGCGATATCGCTCAGGCGGTTCTCGGTCAGGGGGCAACAGAAGAAAACCTTGCGGCTCTGCGCAAGGAAATGGGGTTGGATAAGCCCGCCATCGTTCGCTATCTCGAATGGCTTGGCGGTGCGGTGACCCTGGATTTCGGCAACTCCATCGTCACCGACGAGCGCGTGACAACCCTGATCGGTCAGCGTTTCATGAACACGCTGTTCCTTGCGGCCTATGCCGCGGTGATCGCGGTGCCGCTCGCAATCGTCCTGGGCGTGCTGGTCGCGCTTTTGCGCTATACGGTCTTCGACCGCGTGGCCAACGTGGCGACGCTGACCTCGATCTCGTCGCCGGAATTCTTTCTGGGCTACATTCTCATTCTCTATTTCTCGGTCAATTGGGGCATGTTCCCCGCCATCGCCAGCCTCAGTCAGAACATGACCCTGCCCGAGCTTTTGCACCGGACTTTCCTACCGGCCTTGACGCTGGTGCTGGTGGTAACGGCCCACATGATGCGCATGACACGCGCGGCGATCATCAACCTGCTGGCCTCCCCCTATATCGAGATGGCACGCCTCAAGGGCACACCGCCCTGGAAAGTCATCGTCCGACATGCGCTGCCGAATGCCTGGGCGCCGATCATCAACGTCGTGGCGCTGAACCTCGCTTATCTCATCACCGGCGTGGTGCTGGTCGAGGTGGTGTTCGTCTATCCCGGCATCGGACAGGCGCTTGTCGACTCGGTGTCCAAGCGTGATTTCCCCGTCGTGCAGGCCTGCTGCCTGATCTTCGCGGCCACCTTCATCCTGCTCAATCTGGCGGCGGATGTCGGGGCCATTCTCACAAATCCGCGTCTGCGGCATCCGAAGTAAGGGAGGGTATCACGATGAGCATCTTCGTTGTCGGCTATTACACCCTGCTTCTGGCAGCGTCGTGTCTTGCGGCTTATTTCAACAAACGCACCTGGTTCCTGCTGGTCTTTTCGCTGACGCTGGTGTCCTTCATCCTGGGGATCGTGGGCGGTGCTTCGATGCTGCGCGGGGTCGCGACCGCTGCGGGAATGCTGGCGCTGGCGGCGATGGTCGCCTATGCGTTCCGCGAATTCCTGATCGCCATCGCATCCAATGATATGGCCAAGGAATTGCGCACCGCGCCCCTGACCGCGGCGTTTGGCATGTTCGTGATCTTCACCTATGCGATTGCGGGTATCTTTGCCCCGTGGATCGCCCCCTTCGGTGAGGCCGAGGTGATCTCGACCGCCTTCGCCGTGGCGGATGCAGACATGCTTCTGGGCGCCGATCAGCTGGGCCGCGACATGTTCAGCCGGATCATCTATGGCGCGCGCAACACCGTGGCTCTGGCGCTGGCCGGGACCGTGATGGCCTTTGTCCTCGGCGCGTTGGCCGGGCTTCTTGCCGCAACGACCGGGGGCTGGTTCGATCAGGTTCTGGGGCGCACATCGGACGTGATCATGTCGATCCCGTCGCTGATCTTTGCGCTTCTGATGCTGTCGATCTTCGGTGGCGCACTGGCCAACTCGACCACCAGTTTCTGGCTCATGTTCGGCTTTGCCATGGTCACCGGCCTTTTGGTGGTGGTCGCGAAGGCGGAAAACAACGTGCTCAGCTGGCTTGTCGGTCTGGCGATCCTCGTGGGTGTCTCCACCGGGTTCAGCCTTGGCATGCTGACCATCTTCAACCCGTCCGAAGTAATCCTGATCCTCGTGGTCGGCGTGATCTATTCTCCACGGGTTTTCCGCCTGACGCGCGCGGTGGCGGGCAACGTGGTGGTCATGGACTATATCGAGGCCGCAAAGCTGCGCGGCGAGGGCAAGTGGTACCTGATCCGCCGCGAGATCCTGCCCAACTCGACGGCGCCCCTGATCGCGGAATTCGGCTTGGAATTCTGCTTTGTGTTCCTGCTCGTCGCGGGCCTGTCATTCCTCGGGCTTGGCATCCAGCCGCCCACGGCGGACTGGGGGTCGATGGTGCGTGAAAACGCGACACTCATCTCGTTCGGTGACATCACCCCGCTCATACCGGCGGCGGCGATTGCGCTCTTGACCGTTGCGGTCAACTTCGTGGTCGACTGGATGCTGCACCGTTCCTCCGGACTGAAGGATTAATTCCCATGCCGAAATCAAAAGACGTCCTTCTGGAAATCCGCGATCTGCAGATCCAGGGCTATTCCGACGAACAATGGGTCGACATTATCAAGGGTGTCGACCTGACCCTCCATCGCGGCGAGGTGCTGGGCCTGATCGGTGAATCCGGCGCCGGGAAATCCACCATCGGCGCGGCGGCGATGGGCTATGCCCGCGACGGCACCCGCATTTCCGGTGGCTCGATCGAGTTTGACGGCATGGAACTGACCACTGCCTCGGAAAGTGACCGTCGCGCATTGCGGGGGTCTCGGATCGCCTATGTGGCGCAATCCGCCGCCGCCTCGTTCAACCCGGCGCACAAGCTGATTGACCAGCACACCGAAGCGCCGGTGCAATACCGCCTGAAAAAGCGGATGGAAGCACAGGAAGACGCGGTCGAACTCTATCGTCGTCTGCGTCTGCCCAACCCCGAAGAGATCGGCTTTCGCTATCCCCACCAGGTGTCGGGCGGTCAGTTGCAGCGCGCCATGACGGCGATGGCGATGTCCTGCCGTCCCGACCTCATCATCTTCGACG
>JALQUE010000128.1 GCA_023260815.1 Roseovarius sp. | reverse complement strand
CCGGTGAAATCCACCGCATAGGCCAGATACGATGTCGGAATGAACTGCGTGTGGCCCATCGCACCGGCCCATGATCCCTTCATGTCGCGCGGATCGACATCGCCCGATTGAAGGATCTGCAAGGCCGCGATCAGCTGCTTTTCAAAGAACGCACCCCGCCGTCCGTCATAAGCCAGCGTCGCCACCGACTCGATCAGGGGAAGGGTGCCGCGCCGCTCGCCATAGGCCGTCTCAAGCCCCCATACGGCCGTGACAACCTCTTTTTCGACGCCATACGCCCGTTCGATCGCCGCCAAGGCCCGACCGTGGCGGCGCAGCGCATCCTGCCCGTTGCGAACCCGGTCCGGGCTGGCCGCACTATCCAGATAATCCCAGATCTGGCGCTTGAATTCGGCCTGATTGCGATCCTTGTCGATCACCTCGCTGTTGAAGCGCACACCTCGGAACGCGGCATCGAACACGCGTGGACTGATCCCCTGCGCCAATGCGCGCCCCCGGAACCCGACGACCCACCGATCGAAAGACGCATTCGCGGTGGACACGCGCACAACCTGTGCATCGGCCTGCAACTCGGCGGGGCGCAGAACCGGGCGCAGACTGCGCACCGGAACCGCAGACACCTCGCGGACCGGCACAGCGGTGTCGGTCACCACAAGCGCCGGACGCATCTGCGGCCTCTGCGACGCCTCGGGGGACGCCGCATGACTATGGGTTGCGGAAAGAAGCCCCACGATCGGGAGCATCAGGACACTGATACGCATTGCTCGGCCCTTTATTGGTTTTGACCCGATCCTAGCCTGAATTCGCCCGAATCGGAAGCGGCCCTCGCTTGGGGTGCGGGGAATTGCCGATGGCTCCGGCGATCCGATCAGCGGCGGCTTCGTTCGACCTTGCGTTTCACCTTGTCGGACTTGCGCTTGGCCTTGACATGCTTGCGCCGGGGCGGCTTGCCGCGCGCCCCCGGAGGACCGCGACGCACGGTTTCACCCTCGATGCTGACCAGTTCCATCGCCAGACCCCCCGTGACCGGCGCGGCCTCGGACAGCTTGACGGTCACCCGCTGACCAAGCGCGATGGTCAGCCCGGTATCCGACCCCATCAGCGTCCCGGCATCGCGGTCGAAATGAAAGAACTCCCGACCCAGACTGCGCACCGGGATCAACCCGTCCGCCCCGGTCTCGTCCAGCCGAACGAAGGCGCCGAACTTGGCGATCCCGCTGATCCGGCCAGTGAATTCCTCGCCCACACGTTCCGACAGGAACGCGGCCAGATAACGGTCATTGGTGTCGCGCTCGGCCACCATCGAGCGGCGTTCGGTGTCCGAGATATGCTGTGCGGTACCTTCCAGCTGCTCGATATCCGCAGGCCGCAGCCCGTCATCGCCCCAGCCATGCGCCGAAATCAGCGCGCGATGCACCACCAGATCGGCATAGCGCCGGATCGGCGAGGTGAAATGCGCATAGGCCTGCAACGCCAGCCCGAAATGCCCGAAATTGGACGGGGCGTAATACGCCTGTGTCATCGCGCGCAGGGTCGACATGTTGATGACCTCGGCGTGGTCGGTATTGTCCGCCGCATGCAAAAGCGCGTTCAGATGCGCCGTCTTGAGAACCTGCCCCTTGGCCAGAGTCAGGCCCGCCGCCTCGGCCACATCGCGCAGCGTCTCGAGCTTTTCGGGGGATGGTTCCTCATGCACCCGGAACAGCAGCGGCGACTTGCGCGCAATCAGCGTCTCGGCGGCGGCCACATTGGCCAGAACCATGAATTCCTCGATCAGCTTGTGAGCGTCCAGCCGATCCGCGAAATTGACCGACAGAACCTTGCCCTCATCGCTCAGGACCACCTTGCGCTCGGGCAGATCCAGGTCCAGCGGCTGGCGTCTTTGCCGCGCCTCGACCAGCGCGCGATACGCTGCATAAAGCGGCTCGATCACGTCGTCCATCAACGGACCGCACGCATCATCGGGCGCACCGTCCATCGCCTGCTGAACCTGCTGATACGTCAGCGTCGCCGCCGACCGCATCAACCCCCGGACAAACCGGTGGCCCACCTTGGTGCCATGCGCGTCGATCTGCATCCGCACGGCGATACAGGCGCGCGGGACGCCTTCGTGCAGGCTGCACAGATCGCCAGACAGACGGTCCGGCAGCATCGGCACCACCCGGTCCGGGAAATAGCTGGAATTGCCGCGCTTGCGCGCCTCACGGTCCAGCGCGCTGGCCGGCGTGACGTACTGCGCCACATCCGCGATCGCCACCCAGATGACGTGCCCGCCTTCGTTCTTGGGGTCATCGTCCTCATGCGCCCAGACCGCGTCGTCATGATCGCGCGCATCCGCCGGGTCGATGGTGACCAGCGGCATGTCGCGCAGATCGTCGCGACCGCTCAGGCCCGCGGGTTTCATCTGATCGGCCTCGGCGATCACGTCATCGGGAAATTCGTCCGGGATGCCATGCTGATGAATCGCGATCAAGGACACGGCCTTGGGCGCAGACGGATCGCCCAGACGGGTGATCACCCGCGCGCGCGGCAGCCCCATCCGGCCTTTCGGCCCCGATTGTTCCGCCTCGACCAGTTCGCCGTCCTTGGCGCCGCCGGTGGCATCGCCGGGCACCATCCATTCCTTGCCGTCGCCCTTGTCGATCGGCACGATCCGCCCGCCTTCGTCCCGCTTGCGAAAGACGCCCAGAACCTTGCGCGGGTTGGTCCCGATCCGTCGGATCAGCCGCGCCTCGTAATGATGCGCCTCGCCCTTGACCTCCTGCAGGCGACCAAGGATGCGGTCCCCGTCGCCCAAGGCAGGGTCCGAGGCGCGCGGCAGCACCATCACCACAGGCTCCACGCCCTCGCCCTGCCATTCCAGCGGACGCGCCAACAACTCTCCGTCCGAGGTCTGCCCCGAAATCTGCAGCACGCTGACCGGCGGCAGTCTTTCAGGATCGCGATAGGTCTTCTTGCGCTTTTCCAGATGGCCCTCGGCCTCAAGCTCCTTGAGGATACGCTTCAGGTCGATCCGCGCAGCTCCCTTGATCCCGAAGGCCTTGGCGATATCGCGCTTCGAGGTGAGGGTCGGGTTATCCGAAATCCACTGCAGAATTTCGTCTTTGCTTGGCATCTGGCTCATGCCGTTCGCGTATCACGGATAAGGGCGGTGTGCCATGCGGGAAAACACGCCCCTGCGCGTCACCGCAACCGAACCAGATCGGCGGCGGTATCGACATCGTTCAACGTATCGGCCAACGCCACGCGCAAACCGGGCAGACTGTCGATGCTGTCCCGCAACGCATGGGACGTGGACCAGCGCACGTCGCGAAACAAGGTGGCGGGCGGTGGTGCAACCCGCTTCATCCCCACCAACCAGAAGCCGCCGTCCGGCGCCGGACCGAACACCGCCTGATGATCGCCCAGCAGATCGAAGGCCCGCGCCACATGGTCCCGTCCCAACCCCGGAATATCGCCGCCCACGATACAGACCGGACCGGGCGCAAGACGGCGCAGCAGCCGTCCCATTCGGTCGCCCAGATCACCGCGCCCCTGCGGCACGCGCGGCAAATGTCCCGGCCAGACGCGGCTGGCGCGCCCCTCACGATCAGGCGACACCGCAAGCATCAGCCGCCAGCGCGGATCGTCCAGCCGCCGCAACAGCCCCGCCACCTGATGCCGGAACCACCATGCGGCGGGCACCATGCCGATATCCGCGCCCAGCCGTGTCTTGACCCGCCCCGGATGCGGCTCCTTGACCATCACGACAAGCTGTCGGCGGATCACGGCGCGCGGTCCATGTCGCGATGCGGAATGCCGGCATCCATGTATTCAGGCCCAAAAGCGACAAACCCCAGCTTTTCATAGAACCCAAGCGCATGGGTCTGCGATCCAAGCACCGCCCGGCTGACCCCGGCCTGCCCGCGCAGATGCTCCAGACAGGCGCGGATCAGCGCCGCGCCGATCCCCGAGCGCCGCGCCTCGCGCAGCACACAGACCCGCCCGATCTTGCCCGTGTCGCCCTTGATGAGGATACGCGCACAGCCCACCGGACGCCCTTCAAGCTGCGCCAGCACATGATGCGCCTCGCCGTCGCGCCCGTCGCGTTCCTCGGCTTCGGGCACATTCTGTTCGTCGATGAAGACCGTGGCGCGCAGCGCCAGACAGACCCCGAGATCGGATGTCGGGCCAACCTCGAGCATCATGCGAAATAGTCCCTCAGGATGCGGCCATAGATATCCTTGAGCCGCGGGATCAGCGCCAGTTCCACCCGCTCGTCCACCTGATGCATCGTGCGCCCCACCAGACCGAATTCCACCACCGGGCAGTGATCCTTGACGAACCGCGCATCCGACGTGCCGCCCGTTGTCGACAGAACCGGCGTGATGCCGGTCTCGGCCTCGACCGCGCGCGTCACCAGATCCGACAGTGCCCCCGGCGGCGTGAGAAAGCTTTCGCCCGACACCTTCACCGTCATCTCGCCTGCAACGCCAAAAGCCTCGGCCACGTCGTCCAGTTCAGACTGCAACCACCCGGTCAAAGCCGCGCTGTCATGGGCATCGTTGAACCGGATATTCACCGTGGCGCGGCTCTGCGCCGGGATCACGTTGGTCGCCGGATTGCCGGTGTCGATCGTGACCACGGCCAAGGTCGAGGGGTCGAAATGCTCGGTCCCGTCATCAAGAACATGGCTCGACAGCCGGTCCATAAGCCGCGCCATCGCCGGCAACGGATTGCGCGCGCGATGCGGATAGGCCGAATGCCCTTGTTCGCCCGTTATGGTAAACCACGCGGTTAGCGATCCGCGCCGGCCGATCTTGATCATCTCGCCCAACTGGTCTGGGCAGGTCGGCTCTCCGACCAGGCAGACATCCATCCGCTCGCCCGTCTGATCCATCCAGTCAAGGATCGCGGCCGTGCCATCCACGGCGTCGCCTTCCTCGTCCCCGGTGACCGTGACGATCACGGCGGCGTCCTCGGGCGGGGTGTCGCGCACGAAATCCACCGCTGCCGCCACAAAGGCCGCGACGCCGGATTTCATGTCCGTCGCACCGCGCCCCCACAAAAAACCGTCTTTCTGTTCGGCGCCGAAGGGCGGCACGCTCCACGCCGCCTCATCGCCAAGCGGCACCACATCGGTATGCCCGTTGAAACCAAAGATGCGCCCGGCGCCCTTCTCGCCCCACCGGGCAAACAGGTTCGACACGCCGCCGCGCTCGATCCGGGTGCAGGCAAAACCGGCCTCGGTCAGCAGCTCTTCCAGCAGCCGCAGCGCGCCGCCTTCTTCGGGGGTGATCGACGGGCAGCGCACAAGATTGGCGGTCAGCTCTACTGGGTCGACGGGCGTAGCGGGCATGGTCCCTCACATCTCTGAAAGTTTCCCCGCATCGCTAGCGCGGTTCGGCGCGAAGCGCAAATAGGGCACACCCCTCACGCCGCAGGCCACACCTCTGGTAATTTATGTTACCTTTTCATCTGAATTCTGTTAGCAATGTGGCAACAATAACCCGAGGCAGGGTAAAATTCAGCAGGGCCGCAAAAGGCCCGCAATCGAGCGGACAGCATTTTGTCCAGGAAATGACGACGGCGTTTTGCCGTCTGGCTGCGTTTTGCGCTGCCCCGAACAAGTTCGGGGGCATGTAAAGTGGTGACACCGGCTGAACTTCCGATCGACACGACGGCGACTGCCGTCGCCATGGCGCAGACAATTTTCGGCGATGGCGTCACCGTGGTGAACGCCTCGTACACCGGTGCGGCCCTGTCCTCGGGCATCTACACCGACGGCGACACCATTACCCCCGGCGTCACGCCGTCGGATACCGGGGTGATCCTGTCAACGGGCAACGCAACCTCCTTCACGAATGACACGCCCCCGGCATGGGCATGGTGGCTGCAAAACAACTCCAACCAGAGTACCAACACATCGACAAACACCACGGGGCCGGACAACGATCCGCTGTTCAACGCGGCCGCCGGGGCCAGCACGTTCGACGCGGCCTATCTGGACGTGGATTTCATCCCCACCGGCACCGTGATGACGATGAAATTCGTCTTCGCCTCCGAAGAATTCCCCGAATTTCAGACCGGCATCTATCAGGATTTTGTCGGTGTCTGGGTCAACGGCCAACAAGTCGAGCTGTCGATCGGCGATGGCGATACCGACCCCAACAATCTCAATTCCACCTCCAACGCCAACCTCTACAACGACAACACCAACGACCAGTTCAACACCGAGATGGACGGCTTCACCGTCACCATGACGATGACCTTTCCGGTCAACCCCGGTCAGGTGAACACGATCCGGATCGGGATCGCGGATGTGGTGGACAGCTCATACGATTCCAATCTTCTGATCGCCAGCGACAGTCTCCAGACCTCGCTGATCGCGGTCGATGACACCACCAATCTGTTTCCCGATGGCAGCAAGACGATCAACCTTCTGGCCAACGACATCAACTCGACCGGCGGCACCCTGACGATCACGCAGATCAACGGTCAGACCGTCAGCGCGGGCGATGTGGTGACGCTGTCCACGGGCCAGCAAGTGACGCTGAATGCCGACGGCACGGTCACTCTGACCGGCGATGGCGATGTCGAGGAATTCAACTTCACTTACGAGGCCACCACCAGCACAGGCCAAAGCGACATCGGCTTCGTCAATGTCGAGTCCGTTCCCTGCTTCACCGCCGGCACACGTATATCGACACCGTCAGGCATGGTCGCGGTCGAGGGCCTGACCCCCGGCGATCTGGTCACCACCAAGGATGACGGCCCCCAACCGTTGCGCTGGATCGGTCGGCGCCGGGTGGTGGCCGAAGGCCTTTTTGCCCCGATCCGCATCGCCGCCGGCACCTTCGGTCCACATCATGAGCTGACGGTCTCTCCCCTGCACCGGGTGCTGATCCGCGACAGTCTGGCCGAGCTTCTGTTCGGCGAAGGCGAGGTGCTTGTCGCCGCACGCGATCTGGTGAACGGCCACAGCGTCCGCCGCATGGAAGGCGGCTTTGTCGATTATCTTCACCTCATGTTCGACCGACATCAGGTGATCTATTCCGAAGGCCTGGAAACCGAAAGCTTCCTGCCCGGACCGCAGGTCACCAATCTGTTCGAGGCCGATGTCCTGCACGAGATCTGCACCATCTTCCCCGAGATCGACCCGATGACAGGCGCCGGATACAGCCCCGCCGCACGCCGCGTGCTGCGTCCCTTCGAAGCGCAGCTGCTGGTCGGAAGGCAGGCGGCCTGACCGATGGCATGGATCGCGATCATAGATCAGCATAACGGGCGCTTCGCGCCGGATGGCCTTGATAATCCAGGCCATACCCCCCGGCCCTATCCACCCGATCAGCTGATCCCGCGTGGCACGCTGCTGCTGGAAACCCGCCTGTCGCCCGAAGGCAGGCCGCAGACGCTTCTGGCCTTTCAGCGCCTGCACCCCTGGCCCGGAAGTTTTTCACTGCGCGCTTTGCCCAAGGGCGGGATCAACCTCGTGGTCACCCAAGGCGACGACATCCGTCATGCCACCCTGCCGCATCAAGCCGAAGGCCGCACCGACATCGTGCGCCTGACCTATAGCTGGGACGCCCCCGCGCGGTGGGGTCGCCTGACGCTGGAACGCCCTGAAAGCGATCTCATCCATTCCGTCGACCTGCCACCGCCCCACCCCATGCTGATGGCCGATATCGACACGCTGTGTCATCACAGGCACAGCCGCGAGATAGATCCCGACGTGGATTTCTGCGCCGTCTCCACCAAGGTGGAACCCGTGGGGCCGATGCCCGCCCTGACCAGCCGTGTGCCGATTGCCACCACCCGTGGCGACGTGGCCGCCGGACAACTCAGGCGCGGTGATCTCGTATTGACCGACACGGGCGTTTCCGTGCCGGTCCTGCGCATGGTCTGCCGCACCGTCCCCGCCCGCGGCAGCTTTCGCCCGGTGCGCCTGCGCGCACCCTATTTCGGCCTGCGCGAAGATATCGTGGTCGCGCCCCAGCAACGGCTGGTCATCAGCGGCAGCGAAGTGGAATACATGTTCGGCCGCGAGGCGGTGCTGGTCCCGGCCCGGCACCTGGTGAACGGGCGATCGGCCCTCTTCGCGCAAGGCCCCGAACTCGTGACCTATCGTCATCTGCTTCTGCCCGGTCACGAGGCGATTCTCGCGGC
The DNA here is from genome assembly GCA_023260815.1 of Roseovarius sp. Classification (GTDB taxonomy): domain Bacteria; phylum Pseudomonadota; class Alphaproteobacteria; order Rhodobacterales; family Rhodobacteraceae; genus Roseovarius. The sequence goes on along the minus strand of JALQUE010000128.1, from coordinate 2,835 downwards.
GGGCAACTGTGCGCTGGAAAGCCTCTATATCGGGCGCTTGCGGCGCAAGCCGGACCAACTGGTGCAATCGGTTCTGGCCGAAGCCGACCGCTCGCGTCTTCCGGAACATGCCAGGCCCGTCTGGCCTGTGCTCAAACCGTTCGAGGCGATCACGCTGGCCATGCAGCGCGCCGCCTGACCACACCCTGACCACAAACTGAAATCAGTCGTAGAACGGCGTGACCTGCGCCACGATAACCGCGTTTTCCTTCAGCGCGCGGTCCATCAGGGCGCGTTCGTCCTCGCCGATCTCGTGCCCCTCGGCCAGCCGCTCGTCCAGAGTGCCATAGCCCGACACATCCAGCGGCGCGGTATCCGCCTGCTTGAGAACCGCGACGGTTTCGCGCACGGCCTCCCCCTCATCGACGCCTGACGCATAGACCATGAGGGCAGCACCCGTGGCCTTGGCCGGCAGCCCATCGCCGGTCTTGCGACCGATCTCGACCAGCAGGGTATAGACCTGCTGGCGCTTGGGGGGGTTGGTCTTGGTGCCACTCATGCGCGGGTTCCTTCTGTCTGGCCTGACCTGCGTCAGCCCCGGTTCGAAGTCAAGCCTGTCGCACGGGATCGCCGTCTGGACACCGGCAAATTTCGGCGTTTCAGCCCCCTTCGAAACACCCTAATCTCCCCTGCAGAACGACCACACCACCAAGGAGACAACGATGAAACGAGCAAGCGACATGGTCGCCGAGGCCAATGCACTGGTCGATCACGCGCCCGCACAGGACATGCTTGCGCTGCATGGGCAAGAGGGCGTCACCTTCGTCGATCTGCGCGACCCCCGCGAGTTGGAAAGGGACGGGATGATCCCCGGTGCCTTCCACTGTCCGCGCGGGATGCTGGAATTCTGGATCGACCCGGAAAGCCCCTATGCCAAACCGCAGTTCCAGACCGGTGACAGGTTTGTGTTCTACTGCGCCTCGGGCTGGCGTTCGGCCCTGTCGGCGCGCGCCGCCCAAGAGATGGGCCTCCCGAATGTCAGCCACATCCAAGACGGATTCGGAGGCTGGAAAAAAGCCGGCGGCCCGGTCGGTGCAAAGCCCTCGAAATCCGCGGGCTAAATGCTTGGGCAAGGCGGACTGAACCGCCTTGCCCCATTGCCCAGTGCCGCGCGTCAGTCGCGCAGCAGCTCGTTGATGCCGGTCTTCGAGCGGGTCCGCTCATCCACACGCTTGACGATCACCGCGCAATAGAGGTTCAGGTTGTTCTTTGTCGGCATCGACCCGGACACCACCACCGAATAGGGCGGCACCTCACCCATGAAGACCTCGCCGGTCTCGCGGTCGACGATCTTGGTGGACTGGCCGATATAGACACCCATCCCCAGAACCGACCCTTCGCGCACGATGCAGCCCTCGACCACCTCCGAGCGCGCGCCGATAAAGCAGTTGTCCTCGATGATCGTAGGGCCGGCCTGCATCGGCTCCAGAACGCCGCCGATGCCGACGCCACCCGACAGGTGCACGTTCTTGCCGATCTGCGCGCAACTGCCCACGGTGGCCCAGGTATCGACCATGGTCCCCTCGTCCACATACGCGCCCAGGTTCACGAAACTGGGCATCAGCACCACGCCGGACGCGATATAGGCCGATTTGCGCACGACACAGTTCGGCACGGCACGAAAGCCCGCCGCTTTCCAGTCGGTGGCGCCCCAGCCCTTGAATTTGCTGTCGACCTTGTCCCACCAGCCGCCGCCTTGCGGGCCGCCGTCCTGCATCTCCATGTCCTTGATGCGAAAGCCCAGCAGAACCGCCTTCTTGGCCCACTGGTTCACATGCCAGTCGCCGTTGTCCTGCCGTTCGGCCACGCGCAATTTGCCCGAATCAAGCGCATTCAGCGTCGCCTCGATGGCGTCGCGCGTCTCGCCGCCGGTGCTTGGGGTGATCTGGTCGCGGGTCTCCCACGCGGCTTCAATGGCTTGTTCCAGTTGAGCGTTCGACATCGGGTGCCTCCCTTGGCTTCTGGCGTCATGTGATACAGGTGCTTGACCAAGGGCTATAGGCGCAACCCGTGTCGGGATCAATCCGGCGTCGGCGCCTCTCATCTCGACAGCGCGTGTCTGGCGCAGCGGCTGGTCAAGTGGCGGCGAACCCGTTACCCCTTTCAGGGAACGCTCCGCTCAACCCGAAGGTCCGCAATGACAGACGATCGCCACAGCCAGTTCCGCGACGCGCATACCGACCGCAGCAGCGCCGAACAGGTGCCCGACACGCCCCAGACCCGCGCGCCCGCCTACCGGCTGGCCTTTGCCGATCCCGACTTCATGCTGCGCGATGAATTGCGGCCTGTCCGGCTTCAGCTTGAACTGCTCAAACCCGAGTTGATCCTGAACGAGCGCGGCATCGAAAGCACCGTGGTCCTGTTCGGCGGCGCGCGCATCCCCGAACCCGCGCAGCGCGACACCGCCCGCACCCAGACCCTGGCCGACCTCTCGCGCTTCTACGACGAGGCCCGCGAATTCGCGCGGCTGATCACGGCGAAATCCATGGCGACCTATGGGCGTGAATTCGTCGTGGCCACAGGCGGCGGCCCCGGCGTGATGGAGGCCGGCAACCGCGGCGCCGACGAGGCCGGGGGCGCGTCCATCGGGCTGAATATCGTGCAGAAGGATAGAGAGAAAGATAATGAAGTTTATGGTCTTCCAACGATGCATGAAGTTAGACAGAAAGTAGAGAAAAAATCAAAGCATTATTCAGAGGTGTTAAGTGAAGAGGTGATAAATAAATACAAGGATTTAGATTTTTGGAATAAGTAATAGATGTCCGAAGCAAGGATTGACCGTATTGCGAATGAGAA
>JALQUE010000101.1 GCA_023260815.1 Roseovarius sp. | reverse complement strand
GCCATTGCCGATCATCGCCATCGTGTCGGCGCCCTTTGGGGCAAGATAGCGCGCCACCATCGCTGAGGTCGCCGCGGTGCGCAGCGCTGTGAGCATCGTCATTTCGCTCAGAAGTACGGGGTAGCCATTGCCGACATCTGCCAGAAGCCCAAAGGCGGTGACGGTCTGAAGTCCCTGTCGGGTGTTGCTGGGGTGACCGTTAACGTATTTGAACCCATAGACCTCGCCGTCGGAGGTGGGCATCAGTTCGATCACGCCATCGGCGGAGTGGCTGGCCACGCGGGGGGTCTTGTCGAACAGCTCCCATCGGTGGAAATCCTGTTCGATATAATCGGCCAGACCGCGCAGCATCGGCTCAATCCCGATATGGTGGACCAGCTTCATCATCGCCTCGACCGAGACGAACGGGACCAGAGCCTTGGTGGAAGGTGGCGTGTGCGGCATGATTTTGTCCTTTTTAACCATAGGCTTGCGTGGGGCGGTCGAACACGCGGCGACCCAGGGCCGAGGCCACGAGATCGACCATCACCTGCGCTGTGCGGCCGCGATCGTCGAGAAACGGATTGAGTTCCACAAGGTCGAGAGAGGTCATCAAACCACTGTCGCAGATCATCTCCATGACCAGATGCGCCTCGCGGATGGTGGCGCCGCCGGGGACGGTGGTGCCGACGGCCGGGGCGAAGCCGGGGTCCAGAAAATCCACGTCGAACGACACATGCAACGCGCCGCCAGCCTGTGCGACCCTGTCGAGGAAAGTCGCGAGGGGGCGGGCGATGCCGGTTTCGTCGATGTCGCGCATATCGTGGCGGCGGATGCCGGAGGCCTGAAGCATTTTGCGTTCAGGCGCATCCACCGAGCGCAGGCCGAGGATGCAGATGTGGTCCTCGGGGACGGGGCTCGCCACCTTTGGAAAGCCGGGAAATCCCATGTTTCCAGTGGCATAGGCCAGCGGAGTTCCGTGCAGATTGCCCGAGGTCGAACTGGCCGGCGTGTGAAAATCGCTGTGTGCGTCAAGCCAGAGCACGAATTGGGGTTTGCCCTGTGCGGCGGCATGATCGGCCATGCCTGTGACGGACCCCAAAGACAGGCTGTGATCACCGCCAAGGAAGATCGGCAGGTCAGGGGCAGCGATGGATTGTGTCGTTTTTACAATGGCTTGCGTCCAGCCTATCGTCTTGTCCGGGGCATGGACATGGGATGGCATGTCGGGGGGCGCGGCACATGGGACGGGAGAGAGATTGCCAAGGTCCGTGACAGTGTGGCCGAGGCTGGTCAGGGCATCGTGCAAACCGGCGACGCGGAGGGCGTCGGGGCCCATGAGGCAGCCTTGGCGGCGTTTGCCGCTATCGACCGGGGCGCCGATGAGAACGCAGTTTCGAGACATGGACAGGGGCTTTCTGGATGAAGACTTTGGACATCATCCGCCGATTTGAGTTGATTTACAGCGCGCAAATTGCACAAATAGTCATAAGAATATCCGAAACGACACTTGGAACGGGCGATATGGACGAAACAGATCGCAAGTTGATTTCGGCGCTGCGGCATGATGCGAGGGCGTCATTGTCGGATCTGGCGCTGATGCTGGGCGTGTCGCGAACGACGGTGCGGGGGCGTATCGAGCGGTTGAAAGCCGCTGGAGAGATCCTCGGATTTTCGGTTGTGCTGAAGGCGGATGCTGCGAGAGATCCGGTGCGCGGGCTGATGATGATCGGGATCGAAGGCCGTGGCACTGACAGAATAATACGCCAGATCAATGGGTTGAGCGCGGTTCGGGCCGTACACACGACGAATGGCCGGTGGGATCTGATCGTCGAGATCGGGACCACGACGCTGGAAGACTTCGATGCGATCCTTGGGCAAATCCGGCGATTTGACGGGATTGCCAGCTCGGAAACCAACCTTTTGCTGAACACCCGGAAATCCGGCACCTGAGCGCAGGCCACTGTGTGCGATCCGTACGAACCCTACGCGGGTTTGGGACGGAATACGGACTGAGTGCCGGAATTTGTGTCCATTCCGTACACAAATCGGCGTTTCAGGCGCAGAGCGGAGCGGGATCAGGCCCGGCGATAGGCCATGATCCAGCAGACGGAAAGCGCCAGGGACGCCAGCATGTTCCAGCTTGCCATCGAGAGGCCGACCATCTGCCAGGGCACCTCGTCGCAGCGCACGAGGGGGGCCGCCATGATCTGTGCAAAGAGGTCATCGGCACTCATCCCCGAGGCGCCGCCGGCGGAGCAGGAGGCCGGACCTTCCCACCAGTCGCGTTCGACCCCGGTGTGATAGAACCCGATGGCGGCGGTGGTGAGGGCGGCGAGCGCGCCCAGCAGGGTCAGCGCCGCGACCGGGACCAGAAGTGCCATTGCGCCGATGGCGATGGCGGCCCAATGCGGATAGCGCTGCCAGTAGCACAGTTTGCAGGGGGGCATGTCGCCGAGATACTGAAAGCCGAGGGCGCCCAGCATAAGCGCCGCCGACCCGCCCGCCGCCAGCAGGATCCATATGCGGCGCGAGAGCATCACAGGTGGCGCACCAGATAGAAGCCGCCGAACAGCAGCGCGACGAACAGGATCGCCATCAGGCCCAAGCGCCGTTCGATGAAATCACGGATCGGCGCCCCGAATTTCCACAAGAGCGCGGCGACCAGAAAGAACCGCAGCCCCCGCGCAAGGATCGAGGTGGCGATGAAGGTCGCCAGCGGCATCCCGGTCCAGCCGGACATGATGGTGATGACCTTGTAGGGAAACGGCGTGACCCCGGCGGTCAGAACCGCCCAGAAGCCGAAATCGTTGAAGCGTGTGTTGAACTCGGTCATGGCGTCGCCCTTGCCGAGCGATTCGAGAATCGGCTGGCCCACCTGTTCATAGGCCAATGCGCCGATGGCATAGCCCAAGACCCCGCCAAGCACGGAACTGACCAGCGCGACCAGCGCGATCAGCCACGCCCGAGAGGGCCGCGCGAGGATCATCGGGATCATCAGCACATCGGGCGGGATCGGGAACACCGAGCTTTCCACGAAGGAGACCGCAGCCAGCACCCAGAGTGCGCGGGGGTGATCCGACATCCGGATCGTCCAGTCATAAAGCCGTCTGAGCATGAGGGGTCATCCTGTTCGCGGGTTTGGGAGGTCTGACCACGCAGGGGCGGGGCGGTCAAGCCTGCGTTGTGCAAATTTCCGTCAGTGGCTCTGGACGAGGGCGCGAGGCTTGGGTAGACGGAGAGATGTGCCCAAGTGGCGGAACGGTAGACGCAGGGGATTCAAAATCCCCCGCCGCAAGGCGTGTGGGTTCGAATCCCACCTTGGGCACCATTATCCGGCTGACTCCGGTGGAGTTTTGCGGCGGAGTTTTACGGCGGAAGCTTTCGGCGGATGTTTGAGGCGGGACTGTGGCGGGCTGATCGATTCGGGCAGCGCTTTGTTTTCACTTCGTGTAAAATCCATTGAAATTGGTGGCATTGATCACAGCCATGATCGCGCTGTTGCTTGCCAATGTGGCCTGGGCAGAGGCTTGGGAGAGGATTTGCAAACAAGGTTAATGTCGCAAATTCGGAAACAATGAGGCGGTCCGGTTCGCAGAGGTTATTCCGTCATTTTCCTGTAACGTG
>JALQUE010000074.1 GCA_023260815.1 Roseovarius sp. | reverse complement strand
TCCAAAGCGTCAACACACAGGGTGATCGCGCGTCAGGCTTCGACAAATTCCATGCACATATGGGTGCCCACAGGGCTTGGCTCGACCCATAGGTTTGCCCCCATGACTTCGGCGGCGCGATGCGCGATCGACAGCCCGATGCCGGCGCCAAGCCGCGTGCCCTGTGCTTCGGACAGACGTTCGAACGGCTGGAACGCCTGACTGACCTTGCCGGGTGGGATGCCCGGCCCCTCATCCGCGACAGTGATCCGCACATAACCCGCAGAAGAATGGTGCGCACGCAAAATGATCTTTGTGTTATCCGGCGCAAAGCGCACCGCATTGTCCAACAATTGCGCCAGCGCCTCGCGCAACAGGCGCGGGTCAGCCTTCACCTTGATCGCCGCATCGACCTCGATCTCGATCCGCTGGCCCTTTTCCCTGCGCTTGGTGTCGATGTCACGCGCGAGTTCCTGCATCATCTTGGACACCCGCACCGGCAGCAGCTTGACGGAGCCGTCCGAAGACAGTTCCGAATAGGCCAGCATGTTGCCGATCCCCGATTGCAGCGTCTCTGCCGCATCCTCGATCAGGGTCAGCCGCTCGATCAACGTGTCACTATCCGGGTTTTGCCCATCGGCGCATTCGGATTTCGTCAGGCTTGTGTAGCCCGCGATCACATTCAGCGGCGTCCGCATCTCGTGGCTGATATTCTTGAGGAACATGGTTTTCGCGGCACTGGCGCGTTCAGCCTGCCGTCGCGCCTTGACCAGTTCCGCCGAGTCCCGGTTCATGGCGGCAATGAAATACCCCATGATCTGCAACAGATGCAGGCTACATGTCAGCGCCACACCAGGCGCCAGATACAACGCCGCATCATGCGCGTTCACTTCGTAGACCCCATCCTCCACGAAAAGCATCCGAAACGACAGCATCCACAAAAGCAACGGCAGGGCCGTCATGCCCCACAGCATGACGCGCTGACGCCGCACAGAATACAAAAGGAACGGCAACACCGCGAGAGGCACAAAGATGAACGGCAAGCCGCCCGCCGGATCAACCGCCGTCGCGCCATAGGCCAACGCGCAGGACGTCCCCCCCAACCAGGTGAACTTCGCCAGCTCGTGCCGCTCGATGATATGCAGCCCATAACCGATCAGGCAGCAGAACATGATAAGACATGATCCGATGGTCAATGTGACCGAACCGATCAACCATGACGCGATCACCCAAATCACCGCCGAGGGTAAGGCGAACCGCAGAGTCATGATTGAAAGGCCCACGAACCGGCGCTGATCGCGGTTCAAAGGAGTCCGCGTTTTGATCTCGGACACGCCACTGGGCAGGAACATTTGATACACTAACGACACCGAGATCAACCAATCCACATACGTGAACGTGGATATCTTCTCATGTTAGGGACAGCGAAGATAAAATCGACTAGATCAACGAAGGACATAGCAATATATCTTTCGATAACAGGTAAAGGTTGCAGAGCGCAGCCGCCCGGCAAAATCCTACCAGATCAAACAACCCAAGGCAGAAGGCCACCTGTGCAATTGGTGTAGGCGGCCTTCGCTTGTGGTTGGCTATTCGCGCCGCGGGTCAGTCGACCACGATGATGTCGCGATCCTTGCGGCACATCATGTAGCCACCGCCATAGACGCTCGACAGGAACGCGGCCTCAAAGCCCGCGTCACCGATCTTGCCACGAATACGCTTGATATGGCTGTCGATGCCGCGCACCGAACCGCTGAACCCGGCCTGCTTGAGCGCAGACACCAGCGACTCCCGGCTGACCAGCGTGCCCAGACGGGTCGCCAGTTCGCGCAGCAGGCAGATTTCCATGCCGGTAAAGACAACCTGACGGCGCCCGAAGAACAGCGAATAGTTGCTCGCGTCGACTTTCACCACCGGCGCGTCGCTCTCCAGGGTCGTCATCGGCTTGTCAGCCTCGGATCCTGCCATCGCAGGGCGCAGGTTGGTTGCCCAACGGCGATGCACCGCCGAGATCCGCTCGGTGATGGCCCGCGACGGCTGCTCCGAGTAGACGACGTCCTGTGCGCCAAGCCTCAGCGCCAGCGCCTCGGACACCTCGTCATAATGTTCCAGGTGGATAATGACCGGGAAGCGCTTCTCCTGCGCGATCCAACCGCCCATACCCAGATCGAATGCCGTGTGCGACGGAACCGTCACAATCACCACATCCGGATATTGCAATCCGCCGTTTCCAAGCGGGCCTTCCGAGGCATCGATGACCAACACCGTGCACGGGCAGGCCTGAACAGCCAACTTGAAGCTGCCATTGCCATCGGTCTGGGACCGCGCCGTGATCTTGGTCACTCCGTCTATCGTCGCACGTTTCATGGTATCGCCTTTCCTCACATCAGAAGGTGAGATGACCATGGACATTTGCCGCCGCCCTGTCGCGCTATCTCTAAGGTATAGGCCTGCACTGAGGATGCATCCCCCACACCGAAAGGCGGCCTTGGGCAGCGATAGAGAAAATGACGATCCCAAGTAGGCGTGCGCGCGCTATTTCGCTCAACGGTTGTGTCGAAAGATAGCAAAGGGGCAGCTTTGGTGAGCGACTCAAATCCAACGCAGCATGAGCAGGCGAAAGAGGGTTAATGCCCACCCTTTGCACGCGCGCCAGCCACCGTGATCCAGATTAAGGTGACCTACGCATTTGAGCCAACCACGCCTGAGATTTGAGGACGACCTAATGGTTTACCAGTTGACCGAGCCACCACTCCAGACATCCGACCTGCGCGCGACAGACACAATTTATGCCCGTCGCGTCTCGGGCGTCAAGCCCGTGGGCAGTTTCCCGAATGTCGGGGCGCATCTGCCGGGTGAACCGCTGCCAAGCGGTCACGCGCGCGACACCGGCAACTGGCCCTCGGGATGGTGGATCCTGCCAAGTGTCTTGGGCGGTCTTGTGGCTTGGATCATGATCTTCCGTGCGCTTCTCGGCTGGCTACTCTGAGCCCCTGCCCTGCGGCTCGAGGCGTCAGCCTGTACCCCTATAGATGCGCACGGCTCCGGTGCCGGGATCAAACTGCCGCCTGATCCCGGCGCCGGCCCAATTCCAGCCAGCCCAATTCCGGCCCGCCCAATCCCCGGCCCGCACTTGCTGATCGGATCC
>JALQUE010000044.1 GCA_023260815.1 Roseovarius sp. | reverse complement strand
TTGCCAAGATACTTGTCGGCAAAGGCCAGCCCCGCACCAAGCGGCACGTTGGCGCCGACGATGCCGTGCCCGCCGTAGAAGTGCTTTTCCTTCGAGAACATGTGCATCGAGCCGCCCTTGCCGCGCGAATACCCGCCCTCGCGGCCGGTGAGTTCGGCCATGACGCCCTTGGGGTCCATTCCGCAGGCCAGCATATGACCGTGGTCGCGGTAGGTGGTGATGCGCTTGTCGCCCTCTTCGGCGGTGGCCTCGAGGCCGACGACAACGGCTTCTTGTCCGATATAAAGGTGGCAAAACCCGCCGATCAGGCCCATTCCATAGAGCTGGCCCGCCTTTTCCTCGAATCGCCGGATCAGGAGCATGTCACGGTAATACTGTTTCAGCTCATCGGCGGAAACATTTGGTTTTGCTTGGGTTTTTCTGGCAGACATGCTGCATCTCCCTTCGCGGTTGGCAATAGTTTAGCGTTAAACTATTTATATCCGACTGTGAACTGCAGCGATAGAGCAAATTTTACGAGGCAGGGGGCGGGGCTGCGGATGCGCCGCGACCACGGCCCTCGCAGCCCGTGTATTGCACATCTCGCGCCTATGCCGTGCACTTGAAAAGCCGAGGGGCGTGCTTGGGCTTAGCGGATGACGATCTCATCCGCGCGCAGCAGGCCCAGCACATCGCGGGCCTGTTGATCCAGCAGGTCGATATCCAGATAGTCGTCCGACAGCCGCAGGGTCAGGTTTTCCATCCGGGCGACCTGCACCGAAAGGTCTTTCAGTTGCGCGCGCAGGGCGTCCGTCTCGGCGTCGATTTCGGCGCGGCGGAACAGGCCGAAATCCCCCTGCACGGCAGCAAAGGTGAAATATGCGCCAAGTCCGAAGGCGATCAGGGAATAGATGAAAAGCCCCATCTGGGGACGTCTGCGATTGGACATGGATGCCGTGCTCTGCCTCTTGGTCCGCCTCTGCCGGGCGGTGTCAATGTACCATGCCACAGGTGATTCGCTTTGTGAATCCCCTTTCCACATGACGCGTGCTGCGTCATATGTTCATCTTTAAGGAGAGTAAGCCATGCCACATCTTCCGCCGCACAGCGACCTGTCCAGCCACGAGGTCACCAATCAACCCGCGGCGCGGGGTGATCTGGCGCTGTGGGAGGACGATCCGGCGCTGCAGGCCCATGCCGTGACGGCGGGCGCGCGGGTGGCGACGCTCGAAAGCTACGCCGCAACGATAGGCACCGCCGACATGCAGGAGGCCGGGCGACAGGCCAACCGGCACACGCCCGTTCTGATGGCCTTCGATGCGGCGGGCCGCCGTCTGGACGAGGTGCGGTTTCATCCCGACTATCACCGCCTGATGGAGGTGGGGATCACCGCCGGATATGCCGCCACCGCATGGGAAGGCGGGTCGGGCGGTCATGCCACCCATGCCGCGATGGTCTATCTGACCAGTCAGATCGAACCGGGCGTGTGCTGCCCGATGACCATGACCTATGCCGCCGTGCCCGCGCTCAGGGCTGACGAGGATCTCTTTGCCCGGTGGGTGCCCAAGCTGATCGCGCGGGCTTATGACGGGTCCGCCCTGCCGATGGCGCGCAAACCGGGGCTGACCATGGGCATGGCAATGACCGAAAAGCAGGGTGGATCGGATTTGCGCGCCACGACCACCCGCGCGGTGCGCGATGGGGATGAGTACCGTCTGACGGGGCATAAATGGTTCTGCTCGGCGCCGATGTCGGACGGGTTTCTGACACTGGCGCAGGCGCCGGGCGGGCTGACCTGTTTCGTGGCGCCGCGCTGGCTCGAGGATGGGCGCAACGCGATCCGTCTGCAGCGGCTGAAGGACAAGCTGGGCAACCGGGCCAACGCCTCGGCCGAGATCGAGTATGAGGGCGCGCTGGCGCATCGTCTGGGGCCCGAGGGCGAAGGTATCCGCACGATCATCGAAATGGTCCATCACACAAGACTTGATAGCGCGATGGCGCCCGCGGGCCTGATGCGTGCGGCGCTGGACCGCGCGACCTATTGGGCGCGACATCGCACGGCCTTTCAGGCCCAACTGATCGACCAGCCGTTGATGCGTGCGGTGCTGGCGGATCTGGCCCTGGATTGGGAAGGGGCGCTGGCCTTGGGTCTGCGCGTCGCGCGGGCCTTCGACAGCCCCTCCGAGACCGAGCGCGCCTTTGCCCGGCTGGCGGTGGCGCTGGCCAAGTATCTCTCAAACAAGCTGTGCCCCGGCCTTGTCTACGAAGCGATGGAGGCGATCGGCGGCATGGGCTATGTCGACGACAGCGGCCTGCCGCTGCTCTACCGCGAAGCGCCGCTCAACTCGATCTGGGAAGGGTCCGGCAATGTCATCTGCATCGATATCCTGCGCACCTTGCGCCGCGCGCCGCTGGCCGGTGAGGCGCTGAGCGCCGAGCTTGGCGCCGCCAGTGGGCAATATCGCCGCTACGATGCCGCGTTGCGCACCCATATGGAGAGGTTCCCCAAACTGCCCGACGCGCGCGAGGCGCGCTGGTATGCCGAAAGCCTGGCCACGCTGTTGACCGCCTCGGTTCTCATGCGCGCCGCACCGCCCGCCATCGCCGAAGCCTATATCGCGACACGCCTGACAGGCGCGCGGGGCCGAACGGCGGGGGCCATCGGGGCGGTCGATGAGGCGGCGATCCTCGCCCGTCTGAGCGGCCTCACCGCCTGAGTGCCAGGCCCGGCTTTCATCGTTCCCGAAATACTCCCGCCGGAGGCACGCGACACGTGCCCTTCTATCAGGCGGGCAGGTGAATCGGGAACCGCTTGCGGATTTCCGCGTCCCGCATCGGCTCGAACCGGGCCGCTGCCCTGTCGGCGAGGATCGCGTTCTTGCGCGCGGTGGCTTTTTCCAGAAGGTCCGGCTGGCCCATTTCAACCCACTCCTTGGGCGAGCTTCGATCGGCCAGGTCGGGGTAGACATAATCGCGCTGCATCCGCATCAGGGTCTGGTCGCTGCCAAGGTAATGACCCGGGCCGCCGATGCAGGTGGCGCGGATCACCTCGACGCTCAGGCTGTCCTCGTCCACCTCGATGCCGCGCACGCAGCGCATGGCCTGTCCGATCATGTCATTTCCAAGGATCAGCGATTCGTGACAGAACCCCAGCAGCGAGGCGTGCATGCCCGCAGCCTCATACACCATGTTGAGGCCCGACAGCCCCGCCATCACGTTCGAGCACATCTGTTCCCAGCCGGCCTGCATGTCCGGCAGTTTGGCATCGGCGATGCCCGCGGCGGCGCCACCCGGCAGACCGTAATAGCCGTGCATCTGTGCGCAGCCCGCGCTGAGCAACGCCTGTTCGCCGGAACCGCCGGACATCGCCCCGGTGCGCAGGTCGGACACGAAGGGCCATGTGCCGAAGATCGCGGGGTGCCCGGGCTTGACGGCGTTCACATAGACCAGACCCGCCAGACATTCGGCCACGGCCTGCACGATTGCGCCGGCAATCGAGGCCGGTGCCGTGGCCCCGGCTTGCCCCGCCGACAGCAGCAGGATCGGCATGCCGCCTGCGATGCAGGCTTCCATCACCTGACAGGACTCGGTGGCGAATTTCATGGGTGGCACGACGAAGCAATTGGAATTGCTGACGAACGGCCGCTCGCGCCAGGCCTTTTCGCCGCCTGCGATCAGGTGCAGCATGTCGAATGCATCGGCCACGAAGGCCGGGTCGGTAAAGGATGTGCCCACATGTTTGGTGGTGCCCGCGCAGCAGGCATAGATCGTGTTGAGGTCCATTTCGCGATTGTCGATCACATCGCGGGCCACCATCGGGCGCTGGACGAAATGGATATTGTCCATCTGGTCGGCGATCCGGGCGGCATCATGCAGATCCTGCACGGTGCTGTCGCGGTAATGGCGCGCTTCGGGGTCGACGATATGCACAGCGGCTCCGGCGGTACCGTAATGCACCCGGTTGCCCGACAAGTGCATGTCATGGCGTGCGTCACGCCCATGCAGGGTGATTTCGCGGTTGGCGCGGGCCAGCGTGTCTTCGATCAGCGCACGCGGAAAGCGCAGCCTGCCATCGTCGCCCAGAATGGCGCCTGCGCCGGTCATGTAGGCGATGCCACTGGGCGGGGCGTCGGCAAGGCCGATCTGTTCAAGCGCATCCAGCGCGGCGTGGTGGATGCGGTCCATCGCCTCGGGGCTGAGGGGTTTGTAAAGCCCGCCTTCGAGACCGGGGCGGATGGGGCGCAGATGGTCGCCGAGCGGGGCAGCCCGGCTGGCGCGGCGGGCGGCGCGGCC
>JALQUE010000450.1 GCA_023260815.1 Roseovarius sp. | reverse complement strand
CGCCGGGGGGCGCGCGGACGCGCGAACTGGTCTATGGCGACGGTGTCCGCCTGCTCGAAGAGAGGGGCGGCCATGTGTTCGGCTATGCGCTGCGCGATGGCTATGACGGCTATATCGCAAGCGCGGCGCTGGCCCGCCCCTCGCATCCCATCACGCATGTGGTTTCAGCGCGGATGACGCAGGCGCTCAGCGCTCCGGATTTCAAGACCGGGGTCGCGCGTCTGGCGCTCAGCCTCGGCGCGCGGGTCCATATCGACGCCGAGGAGGGGCGCTGGTCCCGCCTCATGACGCCCGATGGCGTGCTCCATGTGCCGCGCGTGCATCTGCGCCCAGTGGACACCCCCGAGGCCGACCCGGTCAGTGTGGCCGAACGGCTGATCGGCACGCCCTATCTTTGGGGCGGTAACTCGGCCATGGGCATCGATTGTTCGGGACTGGTGCAGGTGGCCTGCCTTGCCTGCGGCATCGCCTGCCCCGGGGATAGCGACATGCAGCACGCCGAACTGGGCCACCCCCTGCCCGGCGACGGCGATGCGCCCCTGCGCCGGGGTGATCTGCTGTTCTGGAAAGGGCATGTCGGCTGGATGTCGGACGCAGCCACGCTGCTCCATGCCAACGCCTATCATATGGCTGTGGCACACGAGCCGCTGGCACAGGCCATCGACAGGATTGCGGCGCAGGGCGATGGCCCGGTGACCGCGCGCAAACGACTTGGAGGATCATGATGTCGGACGCATTCTTTCACCCCGTTTCGGGGTTCGATCTGCCGCGCTTTGCCGGGGTGCCCACCTTCATGCGGCTGCCGCATGTCGCGCCGGGACATGACCGGTTCCGCGATGTCGATATCGGCCTGATCGGCGTGCCTTGGGATTCGGGCACCACCAACCGCCCCGGCCCGCGCCATGGCCCCCGGCAGTTGCGCGATGCCTCGACCATGATCCGCGCGCAGCACCCGACCAGCGGAATGCGCCCGTTCGAGACTGTGAACTGCGCCGATCTGGGCGATGTCGGTCCGAACCCCGCCGATATCATCGACTCGATGACCCGGATCACCGCCTTCTACGACGGGGTCAAGGCCGCCGGGATCATGCCGATGACGGCGGGTGGCGATCACCTGTCGTCGCTGCCGATCCTGCGTGCTTTGGCCAAGGACGCGCCCTTGGGGATGGTGCATTTCGACAGCCATACGGACCTGTTCCATTCGTATTTCGGCGGCACGATGTATACCCATGGCACGCCCTTCCGCCGCGCGGTGGAAGAGGGGCTGCTTGATCCCAAACGTGTCGTTCAGATCGGCTTGCGTGGCACGATGTACGACACCGAGGATCGCGATTTCGCCGCCGCCAACGGCATCCGCTTGATCCTCATCGAAGAGTTTCACGCCCGCGGCGTCGAGGATGTGATGGCCGAAGCCCGCGAGATCGTGGGCGATGGCGCCACCTATGTCAGCTACGATATCGACTTCGTCGATCCGACCTTTGCCCCCGGTACCGGCACGCCCGAGGTGGGAGGGCCGACCTCCTATCAGGCGCTGCAGGTGGTTCGCGCGCTCGAAGGGCTCGATATCGTCGGCGCCGACATGGTCGAGGTGTCACCGCCCTTCGACGCCTCGGGCGGCACGGCGTTTCTGGGCGTGTCGATCATGTTCGAGTTGATGTGCGTGATGGCGGCCCGGATCGCCGGGTCCCGCTAGAGCGGACAAGCTGCGCCGCGCGGGGGGGGCGAGGGGGGTCAGCCTCCCGCCAGCCGCACCAGCACCAGCGCCGCCCCGCCGATATGGGCCAGCGTGATCGCCACCGACAGGCCATGCAGCCATTTGAACCTGCGGGTGTGGCCTGCATCGGTGGCGGCATTGATTGCGGGCATCAGGATTTGCCTGGCATAGACGGTGCTCAGCGCGATCGCCGCCATGATCCCGGCGCTCAGCAGATCGTTCAGCGCCAGCAGCACCGCGGCCAGCGTGGCGCAGGCCAGCACGAACAGGTAGAAATGCGGAAATGCCTTGCGGATCAGCGGCCCCGCCGTGTCGGCTGGCAGGGCGGTGAAGACGAAGGCGGCGAAGCCGAAGGCATACAGCACCATGCCGCCGAACAGCAGCGCGGTGATCAGAAGTGTGGCGATCTCCATGGGGCGTCCTCCGTGCCAGCCTGGGCAAGCAGATAGGATCAAGGCGCGCGCGGACCAGAGGCCGCGTCACTCCACCGCGCGGATCAGCTTGCGCTCCAGAACGCGCAGCACGGTGCGCAGGTCGTGACCGCGCTTGAGCACTTGGCCGTCCATGCCGATCACCGCGTATTGCCCCTGCCGGCTGCGCAGGCGCGGGCGTTTTTCGATGCGGTAGAGCGGGTGCTCGGCGGTTCTGCGAAAGACCGAAAAGATTGCCACGTCGCGCAGGCAGGAAATGCCGTAATCGCGCCATTCCCCGGCAGCGACCATGCGGCCGTAAACGGACAGGATCACACTCAGCTCCGTGCGGTGGAAAGCCACCGGGTCCGGGGCGCCACGGGCCGGAAACTGGGAAGGCGATTGGAACGTCATATCCCAGAGTTGCGCCGTGCCGCCCGCAAATCAAGACAATTCGTCTAAGTCGCCGGACAAGATTTTTTTCGCAGAAAAAAACCAGGCCGGAAAATTCGCGAATTTTCCCGGCCCCGGGATGACGGATCAGGCGAAACTGCCGTGACAGAACCATCCAGAACTCAGCGCCGCACCATGGGCATAGAACAGCCACAGCCGGTCACCCCGTGCGGTGGTCACCTGCCAATAGTCGCGCACGCCGCTGCGCCAGTCCGGCTCGTCCAGCCACCATTCGGGGGCGATCCGCTCGGGGCCCGTGGCACCGCTCAGATCATGTTGGCGCCCGCGCCAGCGAAACCGCTCGGGCGGGGTGGGGCTGTCGGGGGCCATCACCGGTTCGGGGCGCCACATCAGCAGCGGGCGCGGCACGGGTGGCGCGGGCCAGCCTGTCGCCGGCTCCGACCACGCCGCCGCCAGCACCTGTGCGGTCTTTTCCGGGATATGGCTGCTGGCAGGATGGCGGCGGGTGATCGCCTCCAGCCCGATCCGCCCGCCGATCCGGCCCATCAGGTCCTCCAGCCCGGTGTCGCCCGCCATCCGCGCGCGGGCCGCTTCGGTCGCGCCGGCATGGCCCGTGAGGGTGCGGGCATGCACCGGCTCGGTCTGCAGCGCGTCCAGGCGCAGCATGTCGATGCCGAAGCCCGCGTCGATCCCCTCCAGCTTCATCGCCAGAAGCGGGCGGATGCGCTCGGGTGCCTGCGCCGCGCGGGCCAGCCCCACCTCGACGCTCTGCACCGTCTCGTCCACCCGCCACGCCTGCAGCCGGACCCGGCGCGCGCCTTGCCCCTTGTCGCGCAGCATGTCGCACAGGCGCGGCAGCAGCCGGTCCAGGGCGGCCAGAATATCTTCGGTCATGCCGATCGGCTCGGGCAGGGTCAGCCGGGTGGCAAACCGCGGCGCCTCGCGCTGCGGCGAGATCGGTTCAGGCGCCGCACCAAGCGCCTGATCCAGCCGCATCACAAGCCCCCGGCCGAACCGCCGCGCCAGCGGCGCGCGCGGCTGGCCTGTCAGATCGCCCACCCGGCGCAGCCCCAACCGGCCCAGTTGCGCCACGGTCTCGGGGTCCAGCCGCAGGGCCGCCACCGGCAGATCGGCCAATGCGCCGTGGGTCTGCCCCGGCGGAGCGATGCGCGCGGCCCTGCCTGCGCCTGCACCTGTCCCTCGGGCCACCGGCGCCGTGCCGCCGCGCTCCCAGTGGCGGCGCTTGGCGGCACGCGACCGCGTGGCGCGCGCCTCCTGATCGATGGCGTCGCCCGATCGCTCATGCCCCGGCGCATGGCCCGCATGGCGCGCCAGCGCCCAGGCCGCGCCCACCGTATCGGCCAGCCCACAGCACGCCGTCAGGCCAAAGGCGCCCGCCTCCTGCGTCATCCGCTCCATCAGCGCCACCTCGCCGCCGAACAGATGCGCGCAGCCGGTGATATCCAGCGCCAGCCCGTCCGCGCCCTGTGCCGCCACCCAAGGCGAGAATTGCCCCGCCCACCGCACAAGCGCCTGTAGAAACGCCGCCTCGGCCTGTGCGTTGCGCGTCCGCGTCACCAGCCCCGCGCACATGGCATGGGCATCGCGCAACGGCTGGCCCGCGCGCAGCCCCGCCGCCCCGGCCGCCGCCGACAGCGACGACAGGATCTGCATCTGCCCGGTCTGCTCGACCACGGCAAAGGGCAGATCATGACCCTCCCCGATCCGGCGCAGCAAGCGCTCGGCTCCGAGGCGGGGAAACCAGACGGACAGAATGCGACGGGCAGGCATGGCAGCACATGTTCACTATTTGTTCTACATCTAGGCCGCCCGCCCCCTCGAGTCGAGTCCCGATCTGCCGCATCTCACCCACACCACACCCGGGTGATCCGGCCCGCCTCGTCCAGCTCCACATTCAGGCGGTCTGGCCGGTGATCCATCGTCATCATGGCGCCGGGTGGCAGCACTCGGACCGGCCCGTCAAGGCGGCTGTCGTCCAACGCCGCGCGCGGCTGGCCGTGCAGCATCTGGACCGCCCCGGCGCCGCACGCGTCCGATGGCGCGGCATCCCCCTGCACGCATCCCGCCAGCATCAGCCCCGCCAGCCCCGCCAGCCCCATCGGTCCCGCCCGCTTTCCATATCGCATCGCATACTCCCCCCAGATGTCCCCATCCTGCCTGATCGCGTCGGGCGCGGTCCATCCCCTGTCGCAGCCATCATTGAAACCCGGCGCGCTTTGCCGCAAAGTCCCACCAAACCGGAACGGGAGGATATCCGAATGCGTACCACAGCCGCTGTTGCCGTCGAAGCGGGCAAACCGCTCGAGATCATGGACGTGAACCTGGACGGCCCCAAGGCGGGCGAGGTCCTGGTCGAGGTCAAGGCCACCGGCCTGTGTCACACCGACGATTTCACCCTGTCGGGCGCCGATCCCGAGGGGCTTTTCCCCGCGATCCTGGGCCATGAAGGCGCCGGTGTCGTGGTCGAGGTCGGCCCCGGCGTCACCAGCCTCGAGGTGGGCGATCACGTGATCCCGCTCTATACGCCGGAATGCCGGGAATGCGAGTACTGCCTCAATCCCAAGACCAACCTCTGCCAGTCGATCCGCTCGACCCAAGGGCAGGGCCTGATGCCCGATGGCACCTCGCGTTTTTCCATGCTCGATGGCACACCGATCCTGCATTACATGGGCTGTTCGACCTTCGCCAACCACACGGTGCTGCCCGAAATCGCGCTGGCCAAGGTGCGCCGCGACGCGCCGTTCGACAAGATCTGCTATATTGGCTGCGGCGTCACCACCGGCATCGGCGCGGTCATCAACACCGCCAAGGTGGAAATCGGCAGCCGCGCCATCGTGTTCGGGCTTGGCGGCATCGGCCTCAACGTGATCCAGGGTCTGCGCCTTGCCGGCGCCGATCAGATCGTCGGCGTCGATCTCAACCCCGGCAAGGTCGAGATGGCCACCCGCTTCGGCATGACCGATTTCGTCAACCCCTCCGAGGTCGACGGCGATCTGGTCGCGCATCTGGTCGCGCTGACGGGCGGTGGCGGCGATTACACCTTCGATGCCACCGGCAATGTGGGCGTGATGCGCACCGCGCTCGAATCCGCGCACAAGGGCTGGGGCGAATCGATCATCATCGGCGTGGCCCCTGCGGGCGCCGAGATTTCCACCCGCCCCTTCCAGCTGGTCACCGGACGGGTCTGGAAAGGCACCGCGTTCGGCGGCGCGCGCGGGCGCACGGATGTGCCCAAGATCGTCGACTGGTACATGGACGGCAAGATCGAGATCGACCCGATGATCACCCATACGCTCAAGCTCGATGAGATCAACAAGGGCTTCGACATGATGCATGCGGGTGAATCGATCCGCAGCGTCGTGGTCTACTGACCTGTCAGTGGCCCCGACGTTGTTGACCCTGACATCTTTGGCCCTGACCCTGCCTGATGCGGTCAGGGCCGGCGTTGCACAGGCGCCTGTGCGCCGTCGCACCTTGCATCCTCCGCGCCACCCGTTACCTCTTGCCGCATTCAGTGTTACAGCCCGCCTTTCGGAAGGACGCAGCCCATGAGCGACACCAACAGCTACACACCCCCCAAGGTCTGGACGTGGCAGGCCGAGTCCGGCGGCCGCTTCGCCTCGATCAACCGTCCCATCGCAGGCCCCACCCATGACAAGGAGCTGCCGGTGGGCGACCACCCGTTCCAGCTCTATTCGATGGGCACGCCCAACGGCGTCAAGGTCACCGTGATGTTCGAAGAGCTTCTGGCCGCGGGCCATGACGCCGAATACGATGCCTGGCTCATCCGCATCACCGAAGGGGATCAGTTCTCCAGCGGCTTCGTCGAGGTCAATCCCAACTCCAAGATCCCCGCCCTCGTGGACCGCACCGGGCCGGCGCCGCTTCGGGTGTTCGAATCCGGCTCGATCCTGCTGCATCTGGCCGAGACATTCGGCGCCTTCCTGCCCGCCTCTGGGCCGGACCGCACCGAGGTGCTGAACTGGCTCTTCTGGCAGATGGGCAGCGCGCCTTATCTGGGC
>JALQUE010000371.1 GCA_023260815.1 Roseovarius sp. | reverse complement strand
CGCCCTGATCGTGCTGTTTTTCAACACCGCCGCCTATTCCGGCGAGATCTTCTACGGCGCACTCCGCTCGATCCCCAAAGGCGATGTCGATGCCGCCGATGCCTACGGCTTTTCCGGCTGGGCGCGCTTTCGCCGGATCATCTGGCCCACCATGCTCCGCCTCGCCTGGCCCGCCTACACGAACGAGGCGATCTTCCTCTTTCACGCCACCACTTTGGTGTTCTTCTCGGGCTTTCCCGCCTGGCAGCAACGCGGCGACGCGCTCTATTACGCCAATTACTTCGCCGACAAGACCTTCAATCCCTTCGTGCCCTACCCGATCCTCGCAGGCTATTTCATCCTGCTGACCCTGGTGATCCTCGGACTGTTCGGCCTGATCAATCGCCATCTGAACCGCCACCTGCCCCAAGAAGCCCGCCGCCGGATCAAGCTGCGCGTCACCATCATCCGCTGAAGAAAAGATTGGGGGCTCTGCCCCCAAACCCCCGGGATATTTCCAGCCAGAAGAAGGGCGCGCCGACGACCTGTTTCTGGCGACCTGTTTCTGGCGCCCTGTTTCTTCTGGCCCAAAATATCCCCGCCGGAGGCCCCCATCCGCCCCACGCGCCACGCCGGTCGGGCCGCGCGCCGGCACCAAGTGGATCCCGACGCGAAACCGACGCGATACCGATGTGAAACAGCCACCTTTCCGGCGCGGGATTATTTTGATCAAATTTCTGTGGCATCCTTTCTCAGGACGGATTAGCCTTGGTCACGACATGTCAGGAGCCGCCCCGATGGAGCTTGCAAACCACCCCACGATCCGTGTCGCCGCCTGCGATCTCAATGGTCAGATGCGCGGCAAGCGCGTACCCGGCGATTATGCCGTCAAACTGGATCAGGGGACGATCCGGATGCCCCTGTCGGTGCTCAACGTGGATATCTTCGGCGCCGATATCGACGGCTCTCCACTGGTCTTTGCCTCGGGCGATGCCGATGGCGTGCTGCACCCCACCGGTCGCGGACCGGTGCCGTTGCCTTGGCTCGACGCGCCGCAGCCGCTGGTGCCGATGGCCATGCATCACGATGACGGGCTGCCTTTCGAAGGCGATCCACGCCATGCGCTGGTCGCGGTGCTGGACCGGTTTGGCGAGCGCGGCTGGCAAGTGATGGCCGCGACCGAGCTGGAATTCACCCTGGTCGACGACAGCGGCGAGGCGCTGCACCGGGTGCGAGATCCGCGGTCGGGCCGCAGGCTCGAGGCGCCGGGCATTCTGTCGATGACCCAGATGGATGCGTTCGACCCCTTCCTGACCGCCCTCTACGAGGCCTGCGCCGCCATGGGCATTCCGGCCCAGACCGCCACCAGCGAGGCCGGGATCGGCCAGTTCGAGGTGACACTCAATCATCAGGACGGACTGCGCGCCGCCGATGACACGTGGCTGTTCAAGACCCTGATCAAGGGGCTTGCGCATAAGCACGGGTTTTCCGCCACCTTCATGGCCAAACCCTTCCCCAACGATGCCGGGAACGGGATGCACATGCATTTCTCGGTGATCGACGCCGAGGGGCGCAACATCTTCGACGATGGCGGCGAAGCGGGGACCGATATCATGCGCGCCGCCGTCGCGGGCTGTCTGGCCGCCTTGCCTGGCTCCACGCTGGTCTTCGCACCGCATGCCAACAGCTACATCCGGCTGGTGCCCGGCGCACATGCGCCCACCGGCGCCTCTTGGGCCTATGAAAACCGCACCGCGGCCCTGCGCATTCCCGGCGGTCCGCCCCAGGCGCGCCGGATCGAGCACCGCGTCTCGGGTGGCGACATCAACCCCTATCTTACCTTCGCCACCATCCTGGGCGCCGCGATCATCGGGATCGAGGACGGCATGGTCCCCCCCGCCCCGGTCACCGGCAACGCGTATCAGCGAGACCTGCCCGCCATGACCACCGACTGGGAGACCGCGATCGACCGGTTCGCGACCGATCCGATGGTCGCGCGCATCCTGCCCGAGCAGTTGATCGCCAACCTGGTGATGACCAAACGGCAAGAGTTGCGCCTCATGCGTGACATCCCCATCGAAACCCAGTGGAAAACATATCTCGAGACAGTGTAAAAGCATGGCCAGGCACACCATATCGCGTCAGGCATGCAGGGTCTTGCCCCGGCGGGCTGGCTGAGATAGCCTGAATTTGATCAAATTATGGGGTTCCCATGAAAATCGGAATTCTGCAGACCGGACACGCCATCGACATCCTGCGCCGGGAGCTTGGCGACTATGATGCGATGTTTGCGCGGCTGCTGGACGGGCACGGCTTCACGTACCAGACATGGAACGTGGTGGATGACGACTATCCCGACAGTCCGACCGAGGCGGATGGCTGGCTCATCACCGGCTCCAAGCATGGCGCCTACGAGGATCACCCGTGGATTCCGCCGCTCGAGCGGTTTGTCCGCGCGGTCCATGATGCGGGCCAGCCCCTGGTGGGCGTGTGCTTTGGGCATCAGATCATCGCACAGGCGCTTGGTGGCAAGGTGGTGAAGTTTCCTGGCGGTTGGGCCATCGGGCACACGGTCTATGACATCGAAGGCCAGAAGATCGCCCTGAACGCCTGGCATCAGGATCAGGTCGTGACCCTGCCCGAAGGGGCACAGGTGATCGGCTCCAACGACTTTTGCGCCAATGCGGCCCTGCTCTATGGCAACCGCATCTACACGATCCAGCCACATCCCGAATTCAGCTCCCATATCATCGGCCAGCTGATCGAGCATCGCGGCCCCGGCGTCGTCCCCGAAACCCAACTGGACCAGGCGCAGACGCGCCTTGATGCACCCGTGGCCAATGACGTGATCGGCCGCCGCATCGCCGAATTCTTCAAGCAGGAGCGCTGACGATGGCAGACGACTGGACTGACACATTGCCCGACTCGGCCCGCGCCTATCTTGAGGGGCGCAGGCTCGATGAGGTGGAATGCGTGATCGCCGACCTTCCCGGCATCGCCCGCGGCAAGGCCGTGCCCGCCTCGAAATTCGCGCGGCAACAGCATTTTCACCTGCCCGACTCGATCTTCTACCAGACCATCACCGGCGACTGGGGCGAGGCGGCAGGCGAGGAAGGCTTCATCGAGCGCGACATGATCCTGCGCCCCGACATGACCACCGCGACCGCCGCCCCCTGGACCGGGGACTGGACCCTGCAGGTGATCCACGACGCCTATGACCGCGACGAAAAACCGATCCCCTTCGCGCCACGCAACGTGCTCAAGCGGGTGGTCGCCCTCTATCACAAGCACGGCATGAAACCGATCGTCGCCCCCGAGATGGAGTTCTTCCTGGTCGCGCGCAACCTCGACCCCGCCAAGGCGATCGAGCCGATGATGGGCCGCTCGGGCCGTCCCGCCGCCGCGCGTCAGGCCTATTCGATGACCGCCGTGGACGAGTTCGGCCCGGTGATCGACGACATCTACGACTTTGCCGAAGCGCAGGGCTTCGAGATCGACGGCATCACCCAGGAAGGCGGCGCAGGGCAGTTGGAAATCAACCTGCGCCACGGCGATCCTGTCAAACTGGCCGACGAGGTGTTCTATTTCAAACGCCTGATCCGCGAAGCCGCCCTCAAGCATGACTGCTTCGCCACCTTCATGGCCAAACCGATCGAGGACGAGCCGGGCAGCTCCATGCATCTGCACCACTCGATCCTTGATCCCGCAACGGGCCGCAACCTCTTTGTCGGGCCGCAGGGCGGCGAAACCGACGCCTTCTACCACTTCATCGGCGGCCTGCAGAAACACCTGCCCGACGCGATCGCGGTGATGGCGCCCTACGTCAACTCCTACCGCCGCTACGTCAAGGATCACGCCGCACCGATCAACCTGGCCTGGGCGCGCGACAACCGCACCACCGGCATCCGCGTGCCCCTCTCCCCCCCCGAGGCCCGCCGCATCGAAAACCGCATGGCCGGCATGGACTGCAACCCCTATCTGGGCATCGCGGTCAGCCTGGCCTGCGGCCTTCTGGGCATGCTCAACGAAACCCGCCCCGATCCGCAGTTCAAGGGTGACGCCTACGAGGGCGACCCGGACATCCCCCGCGTTCTGGGCGAGGCGCTCGACATGTTCGAAGCCGCGACCGATCTGCACGAGATCCTCGGCCCCGATTTCGCGCGCGTGTATTCGATCATCAAACGCGCCGAATACGAGGAATTCCTGCAGGTCATCAGCCCGTGGGAGCGTGAACACCTGCTGATGAACGTCTGACCGCCCATGCGCCTGGACACACCATGAACCTGCTGTTCGCCAATGATCGTCAGGGGCACTACCCGTCCAGCTGGTATGCCGCCACGGCCACGCCGCTGGCGCCCTTCGATCCGCTACGCGGTCAACTCAAGGCGGATGTCTGCATCATCGGCGCGGGCTATACGGGCCTGTCGGCGGCGCTGCATCTGGCCGAGGCGGGCCTCGATGTCGTCCTGCTCGAGGCGCATCGCGTGGGCTTTGGCGCCTCGGGGCGCAATGGCGGGCAGCTTGGATCAGGTCAACGCATGGACCAGACCGGGCTTGAACGGCTGGTGGGCGATGACGACGCGGCGAAACTGTGGGATCTGGCCGAAGACGCCAAGGCGCTGGTCAAATCGCTGATCCACCGGCACGGGATCGACTGTCATCTCAAGCCCGGCATCGCGCATATGTGCTTTTCCGACCGCGACGTGACCGACGAACACGCCTATGCCGATCACCTGGCCGCGCGCTATGGCTATGCGGCCCTGGAAAAGCTGGATCGCGACGCGGCGCAGGCGCTCTGCCCCTCGCCCAGATATGTGGGCGGCACGCTCGACAGGGACGCGGCACATCTGCACCCGCTCAGCTATGCGCTTGGGCTGGCGCGGGCGGCGCGGGATGCCGGCGTGCGGATCTTTGAGAACACGCTGGTCAGCCAGATCGACAGGGGCACCCCCGCCCGCGTGCAGGCCGATCGCGGGGCGGTGACGGCGGATCACGTGATCCTTGCCTGCAACGGGTATCTCGGCGGGCTGGAGGCGCGCGTGGCCTCGCGCGTCATGCCGATCAACAATTTCATCGCCGCGACAGAACCGCTTGGGGCCGACGCCGCCCGCGTCCTGACCCGTGACATCGCCGTGGCCGATACGAAATTCGTGGTGAACTATTTCCGCCTCAGCCATGACAACCGGCTGCTCTTTGGCGGCGGCGAAAGCTATGGCTACCGCTTTCCCGATATCGACGCCACCGTGCGCAAACCCATGGCGCAGATATTCCCGCATCTGCGCGATATCCGCTTCGACTATACATGGGGCGGCACCTTGGCGATCACCATTCGCCGGATGCCCTATCTCGCGCGGCTTGCGCCCAACATGCTGTCGGCCTCGGGCTATTCGGGGCATGGCGTGGGCACCGCCACCCATGCGGGCAAGCTGATGGCCGACGCCATCGCCGGTCAATCCGCAGGATTCGACACCCTGTCGCGTGTTCCCGCCCCGCGCTTTCCGGGGGGGTCTGCCCTGCGCGCGCCGCTGCTGGCGCTGGCGATGACATGGTATGCGATGCGGGACCGGCTGGGCGTCTGACCCGTCCGCGCTCCGCCGACCATCGCAGGCACATCTTCGGGTCATCGCAAGTGAACCCGAAACGCAAAACCATATGACCAGCTTTGCGCGCAGCCCGCCCACTCCAGCGGCGCGGGCGCCCCTGTCGGGCACCCGTCGCCATGACCTCTGGCAATGTGTCACAGAAATTTCTCTTGGGCGGCGGGGCCAAGTCGTTTAACTTTCCCGAAATCAAACTTCAGGAAAGCCGAACATATGTCGCTCACACCGAATGTCTACGATGCCGAGCCCATTCCCGACGCCGCCCGCGCCGAGATCGACCGCATGCTGCAATCGGGCGACCTGTTCCGCTACACCGCCCCACAGGACGCGCCCGTCGCGTTGCTGGAACGTGAATTCGCGGCCCTCATGGGCAGCCGCTACGCGTTGGCGGTGTCGTCCTGTTCCGCGGCTCTGTTCCTGTCGCTCAAGGCACTTGGCCTGCCGCGCGATGCGCGGGTGTTGATCCCGGCCTTCACCTTCGCCGCCGTGCCCTCGTCCGTTGTGCATGCCGATTGCATCCCCATCCTGTGCGACGTGGCCGAAAATTACCGCATCGATATGGCCGATTTCGAAGCCAAGCTCGATGGCGTTCAGGCAGTGCTCATCAGCCATATGCGCGGCCATACCAGCGACATGGACGCGGTGATGGCGCTGTGCGATGCGCGCGGCCTGCCGGTGATCGAGGACGCGGCCCATTCGCTTGGCACCACATGGTCCGGGCGCAATATCGGCACCATCGGGCGGGTCGGCTGCTTCAGCTTCCAGTCCTACAAGCTGGTCAATGCCGGCGAAGGCGGCATCCTGATCACCGACGACCCCGATCTGGTGGCCCGCGCCGTCATCATGTCCGGCGCCTATGAACACAACTGGTCCAAGCACAGCCCCACACAGGACGACGCACTGACCACCGCTTTCGGGACCTGGCAGAACCGCCTGCCGCTCTACAATCTGCGCATGAACAACCTGTCTGCGGCGATCATCCGTCCGCAACTGGCCGAAATCCCGCGCCGCGTCACCGATGGACGCGCCAATCACGATCACGTCGCCGCGCGCCTGAGTGACTGCCAATGGCTGCATGTCCCCGCCAAACTTCCGCAAGAAGAGCGCGCCCCCGATTCCATCCAGTTCAACCTCGTGGGACTGACCGACGACGAAACCCGCGCCTTCGCCACCGCCGCCGCGGCGCGCGGCGTCAAGGTGCAGGTGTTCGGGATGTCGGCGGACAATGCGCGCGCCTTCTGGAACTGGCGCTTTCTGCCCCAGGCACCAGGTGACCTGGCGGGCACACGGGCGATGCTGATGCGCGCCTGTGACACGCGCCTGCCCGCCCGCCTGACCCGCCCCGAGCTGGATGGGATCGCCGATGCGCTGATCGCGGCGGCGCATGACGTGATGGGCGAGGAGCGCCGCGCCTACGGCACCTGAGCGCCCTGCAACACCGTCATATGACCTTCCAGAAACGGGTATGCCGCAAGGGCAGGCCCGACGATGCGCTCTTGCAGGATGGGGCGCAGCGTGGCGGCCACCTGTGCCGGCATCTCACCCAGAATGTCCTTGCGCGCCGTCAGGGAAATGGTGCGTGAAATCGGCTCGAACGGCAGTTCCAGCACGTCGATCTGATCGGCAAAGCGCCGCGCCCGCATCAGGGCCAGCGGCGGCAGGATGGTCCATCCCGCCCCCTGCCCGACCAGCGCAAGGATGGCGTGATAACTGTCGATCTCGAACCGGTGCCGCAGGGCAAGGTTCTGGCGGATCAGATGCGCGCTCACCAGCCGCCCCATATAATGGCGCTGCGTGTATTGCACCAGCGGCAGCCGTTTGAGTTGCCGCAGCACATCCTTGTCCGCCCGCAGCGCGCCCTTGGGCACCACCGCGACAAATCCCTCGCGCAGCACCGGATGCACCTCGGCCCAGTCTCCGCCTGCGCCCGCCCCCAGATCCGCCGCCACGATCACATCCAGCGCGCGCTGATCCAGCAGATCGAACAGCGCATGGCTCGCCCCGGTCTCCAGCAAAAACTGGCAGCCCCTCAACTCTTCGGCCATATGCGTCAGAAGCTGCGGGGTCACATCGGCTTCGAAATCCTCGATCATGCCCAGCCGGAACCGCGTCAGCATCGACAGATCCGACATGGCCAGTTCCGCCCGTGCCTGTGCGGCCTCGTTCAGAATGACCAGCGCGTGCCGTTTCATGATCTCGCCCGCAGGCGTCAGCCGCACGGGGCGCGCATTGCGCTGCAACAGCGTGGCCCCGACAGCGCTTTCCAGATTGGTCAATTGCTGGCTCACCGCCGAGGGGCTGGCCCCCAACCGCTTGGCCGCCGCCGAGATCGACCGCTCATCGGCCGCCGCCATGAACACCTCGATCCCCCACAGGGTGATCCGGCCCGGACTGTCGACCATGCGCCGCCCCGCCCTATTTGTTGAGCTTCGACAGCTTGTCCTGCAGCTCTGATAATTGCTTGCGGATCTCGTCCAGATCCTCTCCCTTTTCGGGAGCAGCCGTCGGCTTGGGCGTGCTTTCGTCCTTGGCCACAGGCCCGGTGTTCATGCTCGACAGCCCGCCCATGCCGCCAGTCATCGCCTTCATGAAGGCTTCCTGCTGCGCGCGCATCGCCTCCATGCCGGGCATGTTCGCCAGCGGATTGGCCTTGGTCATGTTCTCCATCATCGCCGATTGCCCCTCGCGGAGCATCTCGAAGCTGGCGGCCAGGAACTCCGGCACGACGCTGGTGGCCTGCGTGGTGTAGCTGCGCACCAGATCGGTCAGCACGCTGATCGGCAACACGCTTTCGCCCTTGCTTTCGTGCTCGGCGACGATCTGCAGCAGGTATTGCCGCGTCAGGTCGTCCCCGGATTTGAGATCGATGATCTGCACTTCTCGCCCATCGCGGATGAACTCCGCGATATCTTCCAGCGTCACGTAATCCGAAGTCTCGGTATTATAGAGCCGCCGGCTGGCGTAGCGTTTGATAAGCAGAGGCTTGTCTGTCTCGGCCACGGCTCGGTCCTCCCGATGTTTTCAGCGCTGCAGCAAACCTTATGCGACCGCAGAACAAAAAGAAAGGGCGAGCCGCATTCGGCTCACCCTTGTCATACAGACCCTTTCAGGGAGGGAGGATCGGGTCGTATGTTCCGTCCGCGCGCTTACTTGGCGGCGGTGGCTTTCTTTGCAGCCGACGTCACGTCGTCTGTGGCTTTCTTGACGGCTTTGGCTGCGTCTTCCTGCAGGTCTTTGCCGGCGGCCATCATCAGTTCGACGGTGTCCATCTGAACTTTCTTGGCGATTTCGGCGAAGGCGGCCATGTTCTCGGCGGCCACTTCGGCATTGGCCGATGCGAAATCGGTCATCGCCTTGGCGTAATCGGCAGGCTCGGCTTTCGCCTTGGTCATGTCCGACATCTTCGCCAGGGTCTCTTTGGTCCACTTGCTGGAAATCTCGGCCGACTTCTCGGCGGCGTCCAGGGCAACACCCGACAGCTTCTCGCTCAGGGCGGCCTGGTTCTTGAAGGCATCTTCCATCGCTTTGGTGTCGACGGGGAACGCGCCCATGATGTCTTTCATCACGGTGCTGAAATCTTGTGCTTTAGCCATGGTCATATCCTCAGGTCTGGATTGGAACGGGAACACCCCGTTTCTCTGCAACTGCAAACAATATGTATGCTGCAGCGCAGAAAATCAACCCTTTATTGCTGCATTGCAGCATTTTCAGAAAATCCCATGTAATCAAAGCTTTGCCTTGACCTCAACATATGTGCCCGGTGCAGGACACAGCGACGGATGCTCCGAATCGCCAGGTGCCCTAGCGTCAACCTTCTTGCCCGAGCGCTTGCGCAGCCAGGCCTCCCACCGGGGCCACCACGACCCCTCGTGGAAGGTCGCACCCTCCATCCAGTCCCCGGCCTGCCCGGTCAGATCGGCATTGGTGTAATGGCCGTATTTCTTCTTGCTGGGCGGGTTGACGATCCCCGCGATATGGCCCGACTGTGACACCAGAAAGGTCTTGTCCTTGGCGCCGACCTTCTGAAATCCGCGATAGCAGTCCTTCCACGGCGCGATGTGGTCGGTCTCGCAGGTCACCGACATCACCGGCACCTTCACATCGCTGATCTTCAATGTCTCGCCGCAGATCTCGTAGCCCTCGTTGACGAACTCGTTCTTCTGGCACAGGCCGCGCAGATACTCGACCGTCATCCGCCCCGGCAGGTTCGCCCCGTCGCCGTTCCAATAGAGCAGATCAAAGGCCGGCGGCGCCTCGCCCATCATGTAGCTGCGCACAGCCGGCTGATAGACCAGATCCTTCGACCGCAGGAACGACATCGTCCGCGACATGATGAAGGACCGCAACACACCCTTTTCTTCGACTTCCTTTTCGATTCCATCCACGAAATCGTCCTGCAGGAAGGGCGTGAACTCGCCCTGCTCGGCGAAATCGGTCAGCGCGGTGAAGAAGGTCGCGGATTTCACCGATGTGTCGCCGCGCTTGGCCATCAGGGCCAACGTCAGATGCAGCGTGGTGCCCGCGATGCAATAACCCACGGCATTGACCTGTTTCGTGCCGCAGATCGCCTTGGCCTCGCGGATCGCGGTCAGGAAACCATCCTCGATATAATCGTCCATGCCCACCTCGGCATAGCTCGCATCGGGATTGATCCAACTGACCACGAACAGGGTATAGCCCTGCTCGGTGATCCACTTGATCAGGCTGTTTTCCGGCTTCAGGTCCAGCACGTAATACTTGTTGATCCACGGCGGAAAGATCACGACGGGGATCTCGTGGACCTGGTCTGTGGTGGGCGCGTACTGGATGATTTCCATCATCCGGTTGCGATAGACCACCTCGCCCTGCGTGGTGGCGATGTTGCGGCCCAATTCGAACGCGCTCTCATCGGCCAGCCGCACCAGCATCTCGCCGTTATTGGCCTCCAGATCGGCCACCAGATTCTCAAGCCCGCGCACAAGGCTTTCGCCTTCGGTCTCCACCGCCTTTTCCAGCGCATCGGGATTGGTGCCCAGAAAATTCGTGGGGCTCATCATGTCGACGATCTGCCGCGCGAAATAGTTCAGCCGCTGCTTTTCCGTCGGATCAAGATCATCGACCTCCTGCACCGCCTGCTCGATGGCGCGGGCATTCAGGGCATATTGATGTTTGACATAATGAAAGAACGGATGCGTGTTCCATAGCGGGTTGGAAAACCGCTTGTCGTCCTTGAGCGGATCATCTGCCGTCTCGTTCGGCTCATGCGGGCGGTGGCCCTGCAGCAATTGCTGCTGTGCGTCCATGAAATGCCGCACCGACTGGCCCCAATACTCCAACTGCCGTTCATACAGCTTGCCGGGGTTCTCCACCATCTCGGCCCAGTAGGACGCTGCCGCCTTGGCGAAAAGGTCTTGTGACGGCCCGCTCAGCGTGGGATTCGCCGGGTTTCGCGCCGAAAGCGCCGCGATCAGACGCTGTGACAACTCTTCGACCCGTGCGAGGTTCTCGGTCATTTTATCGAGATTTTCGCCCGTGGCCTCCTCTTTCGTTGTCATATGAATGGATTCCTCTTAAGTTTCTGCTATGCAGCATAACGTCGCCCGACCGGAGGGGACAGTGCGACGAATGGAACCGGCACGCCCCGGCACAAGGAGACGACGATGCGGTACATGATGACATACGATTGGATGGAAACCCTCCGAAATACAAATCAATGGTTGGGCGCAACGGCACTTTCCGTTGCATCCTACCCTGTTTTTGCAATGACGCCAAACCCTGCGCTGCAATGGATGGCCGCCTGGGGCGAGGTTACGGAACGCACATTCCAGCGAATCGTCACCAAGCCGGACTGGGGAATCGAATCGATCACCGGCGAGGATGGGCGCGATCACCTGATCAACGTCGAAACCGTCGTCGAGCGCCCTTTTGGCGATCTGATCCACTTCGATGTTCTGGGCCGCGGTGAAATGGATCGCCGCGTTCTGCTGATCGCGCCGATGTCGGGCCATTACGCCACGCTGCTGCGCTCTACCGTGCGCTCGTTGCTCCCCGATTGCGAGGTCTATGTCACCGATTGGCACAATGCCCGCGACATCCCTGTCTCCGCCGGCAAGTTCGATGTCGAGGATTACACCCTCTACCTGTCTGAATTCATGCGCGAACTGGGCAGCGATCTGCATGTGATCGCCGTCTGCCAGCCCGCCCCCCTGACGCTGGCCGCCACCGCCCTGCTGGCCGAGATCGATCCCGACGCGCAGCCGCGCTCGCTCACCCTGATCGGC
Source organism: Roseovarius sp. (assembly GCA_023260815.1). Lineage (GTDB taxonomy): Bacteria > Pseudomonadota > Alphaproteobacteria > Rhodobacterales > Rhodobacteraceae > Roseovarius. The sequence continues at coordinate 39 of JALQUE010000371.1, read as the reverse complement.
GGGCCGATCAATCCCGACGCCACCCCCACCGACGTGACC
>JALQUE010000304.1 GCA_023260815.1 Roseovarius sp. | reverse complement strand
GCCGGTATTCCCACTGATGGTGGTGAAGACGGCGTGACCACCGTTTCCTTCGACCAGTGCATCATTGCCGCCGGGTCCGAACCTGTCGCGCTGCCCTTCATCCCGCATGACGACCCACGGGTGATCGACAGTACCGGGGCGCTGGAACTGCGCGACATCCCGGGCCGCATGCTGGTTCTGGGCGGCGGCATCATCGGGCTGGAGATGGCCTGCGTCTACGATGCGCTTGGCTCCAAGGTCACGGTCGTCGAATTGATGGATCAGATCATCCCCGGTGCCGACAAGGATATCGTCAAGCCACTGATGACCCGAATCAAGGGCCGTTATGAGAACATCTTTCTGAAGACCAAGGTCACCGCGGTCGAGGCACTGGAAGACGGGCTCAAGGTCACCTTCGAGGATGACAAGGGCGAAAGCTTCACCGACACTTTCGACAAGCTTCTTGTCGCCGTGGGCCGCAAGCCCAACGGCAAGCTGATCGATGCGAAAAAGGCCGGTGTGGCGGTCGATGGGCGGGGCTTTATCGCCGTGGACCGTCAACAGCGCACCGGGGTGCCGCATGTCTTCGCCATCGGGGATGTTGTGGGACAGCCCATGCTGGCGCACAAGGCGGTGCATGAGGGCAAGGTGGCCGCCGAGGTCTGCGCCGGCGAAAACCGCTTTTTCGACGCCAAGCTGATTCCAAGCGTAGCCTATACGGATCCAGAGGTCGCCTGGTGCGGCCTGACGGAGACTGACGCAAAGGCGCAGGGCATCAAGTATGAAAAAGGTGTCTTTCCCTGGGCCGCGTCTGGCCGCTCCTTGTCGAACGGGCGCAGCGAGGGCCTGACCAAGCTGCTGTTCGATCCGGAGGATGATCGCGTCATCGGGGCCTGTATCGTGGGCACCAACGCGGGTGACCTGATTTCCGAAGTCGCGCTGGCCATCGAAATGGGCGCGGATGCGGTTGACCTGGGCCATACGATCCATCCCCACCCGACCTTGTCCGAGACGGTGAATTTCGCCGCCGAGATGTTCGAAGGCACGATCACCGATCTCATGCCACCGAAGAAGCGCAAGAAATAAGCGCATCTCGGCACCGGATCACGATAAACAGAAGGGCGGGGACATCCCCGCCCTTTTTCCATGCCGGGACGGCTGCCTTGTGCCGCTTGTGACGTGTCCTTCGCAAACGGCCACCGGCAGGCTGTGTGTTTGCCGCGCGATGATCCGCGGCACATGTTTCTTCTGTCCTGAAATATCCCGGGGGCCGGGGGCCGGGGGCAGAGCCCCCGACGGGCGCCCACCGGCGTCAAATTTCCAGTCATGGGAAAGATAGACCGCGTCCCGCAGAGTCCGCCCACTGGCAGCCCCTTCGACACGATGCGGGATCGTTTCATGCCTGTGAACTGCCGGACCGAAGCGGACTGGCCCGGTCAAGGGCCGCGCCATTTGTCTGCAAGATCCGCTGTCTGGGCGGGGATCGTGGCGTCCTCTGTCGCGCCTGATGGCAAGGCGCGACGGGCGCGCGGTGTCAGATCTTGAGAAACGGTTGTGCCAGGCGCGCCAGCCCCTTCAGGCGCAACGGCGCGTCCGTCACCGCGAGGCAGATGCAATCCTCGGACACATCGGCAACCGGTGTGTGGTTCAGGTCCGTATCGGCGATTTCGATGTCACCCCGCCCGAAATATCCTTCTTCGTCCCGAAAAGCGCCCTTCAGGACAAGCGTCAGTTCCAAACCCCGGTGGCCGTGGTCCGGCATTGCGGTGCCCGCTGGAATGTACAGCAGACGCGCGGTGGCCTCTGGAGACGTGTTCAGGATCGCCTGTTTGACCCCCATGCCGATGGGCCGCCATTTCACGGCGTCCAGCGACCCGCCGATATAATCCATCAGCGGGGCCGGTGCCACAGGGTCCGATGGTACCCGGATCGGGCGGGGGGCAGGGTCCGGAACGGTGCCGCGGATCAATGAAAGTGCGCCCTGAAGGCAGGCGTCCGACACGACCATGTCGGCCGTCTGGCGATCCAGAACGGCCCCCCCGACGGCATCCTGCGCCTCTACGGCGGCACGACACCGGTCGCACAGGGAAACATGGGTGGCGACGATCAGGTTCACGGCCTCGGGCAGCGTGCCCGCGGAATAGCCCATGATGAGGTCGTCGGTCAGGTGATGTTTGATCGGTGTCATCGGGTGATCATGTCCTGTCCATTGCGTGGCGCAAGCGCTCCAGCGCCAGCCTGATTCGAGATTTGATCGTTCCCAGCGGGAGCCCTGTCACCTCGGCGATTTCGCTGTGCGACAACTCTCCGAAATAGGCCTTTTCGATCAGATCCCTCTGTTTCGCGGGGAGAGAGGCAATCGCCTCTCCCAGGTGTTCACTCTCTTGTTGCAGGCTCAGCCAATCCTCCTGGCCCGGCTCTGCCTCCGGTCCCCAGGGGAGATCCTCTGGTTCCGGTCGTTTCTGTCGGCGCAGGACGTCGATCCTGCGGTTTCGCGCGATGGTGAAGATCCAGGTCGCCACCGAGGCGCGCGACGGATCGAACAACGCGGCCTTTTGCCAGACCGTCGCCATCACCTCCTGCACACATTCCTCCGCCAGCGCGGAATCGGCGCCGGACCGCATGAGGAAGCCCTTGATCCTCGGCGCGAAGTGCCGAAACACCTCGACAAAGGCGGTCTCATCCCGTTCATCACGGATGCGGACCATGACCGCCGCCCAGTCTGTCGCCTCATTGTCTGCCGTCTTCGCGCTCACCGCATTCGCCTTGTCATAGCTCCTGCCCCCGACATGCCGGTTGCAGGCCGACGCTGCAATGGGCGTGGCGTCGCGGGGAGGCAAATGGTGTGATGTTCCAAACATGACAAGTTTACGTGACAGTCCGGGAGTTGGATCACTGGATGGATCAAATTTTTTCAGGACTTTTTTCATCCGGTCTGCGCACTTGCCCGTAAACTGCACTGTACAGACAGACCAGACAGGGACGTGATACCACATGCCATTCGAAGCCAGACCCACTGCCGCCCGCACCATAGCCGTGATCGGCGGGGGAATTTCCGGCATGGGGGCCGCCCATATGTTGGGGGATCAGCATCGGGTCACCCTGTTCGAGGCGGAACCGCGTCTGGGCGGGCACGCGCGGACCCGGTTGGCCGGCAAAGGCGGCGCACAGCCGGTGGATACCGGCTTCATCGTTTTCAACTATGCCAACTATCCGTTGTTGACTGCCCTGTTCGACAAGCTGGACGTGCCGGTGGCTCTGTCTGACATGAGCTTTTCCGCCAGCCTGCGCGGCGGGGCGCTGGAATATGGCCTGCGCGACCTGCGCGCTGTCTTTGCGCAGAAGCGGAATATGCTGAACCCGCGGTTCCTGGGCATGATCCGGGACATTACCCGGTTCAATGCCCGCGCTCTTGACGAGGCACGCGACCCCGGTATTTCGCTGGGCGATTTCCTGGAGCACCTGGGCACCGGGGAATGGTTCCGCGACTACTACCTGCTGCCGCTGTCGGGGGCGATCTGGTCGACGCCCACCGAAAAGGTGCTGGATTTCCCCGCTTATGCGCTGATCCGCTTTTTTGAAAACCACGCGTTGCTCAACCATACCGGGCAGCACCAGTGGTACACTGTTCAGGGCGGCTCCGTGGAATATGTCAAACGGCTTGAGGCGGCCATGGTCGCGCAGGGTGTCGCGCTGCGGCTGGGGGCAAAGGTGGCCGGCGTGCGGCGTGTGGCCGGCGGGGTCGAGGTGCGGCAGGAGGGCGGCGATTGGCAGCGCTTTGACGAGGTCGTCTTTGCCACGCATTCCAACGACACCCTGCGCCTGTTGGCCGATCCCCGCCCCGAAGAGCGCGCCGCGCTGGCCAAGGTGGTCTACCAGCCGAACAAGGTCGTGCTGCACGCCGACGCCTCCTTGATGCCGAAGCGTCGTGCCTGCTGGTCGTCGTGGAACTATGTGGAAACCGCGCGCAAGCAGATGAACGCCATCGACCTGACCTACTGGATGAACTGCCTGCAACCGATCCCGGAAAGCGATCCGCTGTTCGTGACGCTGAATTCCACCCGTCCGATCCGTGAGGAACTGATCCATGACGAGGTGACAGTGCACCATCCGGTCTACGATCTGGGCGCGCTGGAAGCGCAAGGAGAGGTCGCGGCGATGAACGGCACCGATGGCACCTGGTTCTGTGGCGCCTGGATGAAGAACGGCTTTCATGAGGACGGGTTGGCCAGCGCTGCCGACGTGGCGCAGGCAATCCTCGCCCGCGGCGCGGTTGCGGAGGTGGCATGACCGACGTCGATCTGATCCGGGGCCATACCTACCATGGCCGCAAGGGCGCGGTATCGAACGCGTTTCGCTATTCCGTCGATTACGTGATGCTGGATGCGGAGGCATCTGTGCGCGGCCCGCGGCTGTTTTCGCGCAACCGCGCCAACCTGGCCTGTTTGCGGGACCGCGACCACGGCGGCGCGCCGGGGCGGGGGCGCGGCGCGGCCTGGGCGCGCGAGGTGCTGGCGGCGCATGATGTTTCCTTCGGCGGGCCGCTGATGCTGTTGGCGCAGCCCCGCTTGCTGGGCCATGTGTTCAACCCGGTGTCCTTCTGGCTGGCCTATGATGGCGCGGATCTGCGGGCGGTGATCGCCGAGGTCAGCAACACCTTTGGCGACCGGCATTCCTATCTCTGCCAACGCCCCGACGGGCATCCGATCACCCGGAATGACAAGGTGGCGGCGCGCAAGATCTTTCACGTTTCGCCGTTTCAACCGGTGGAGGGGGGGTACAGCTTTCGGTTCGACATCCGCGAGGATCGGATCGGCGTCTGGATCGACTACGAACACGGCGATGGCGGCTTGATCGCGACGCTCTGCGGCCCACGTTACCCGTTGACCGATGCGGGGATCCTCCGGTCGGCCCTGCGCCGCCCTTTCGGGGCGCGGCGGGTGCTGGCCCTGATCCATTGGCAGGCCCTGAAACTGTGGTGGAAAGGGGCGTCTTACAAGGCGCGGCCAGAACCGCCCCAGCATGAGGTCAGCGGAGAAATTCCCGGAGGCGCAACGCCGTCCGGTACTCATATGAAGGAGGCCTCCTGATGGACGCACTCTACTACGTATTGTTGGGATCGGCGTTGATGCTGGTTCTGGGTTTTTTGCGGTCTCGTTACTTCGGCTTCATGGCGCAGAAGCCTTCGGATTACGCCGGTGACCCCGGTCAGGCGTTCGATCTGCGGACGCATCTGAACGGCCCGCTGATCTGCGAAGGCGTGATCTATGGTCCG
>JALQUE010000232.1 GCA_023260815.1 Roseovarius sp. | reverse complement strand
GGATCGACTGTGTGTCCGGCGCCTTCGGGCGCAGCTTTCTTCCGGCCTCTGATGCGGTGTGGTTCATTTCCGAAGGGGTGGTTGCCCCGGAACTGCGCGATGGCGCCATGGTCGCGCTGCCGCTGGACCTGGGGTTGACAGCGGGTCCCGTGGGCCTGATGACGCGCGCCCAAAGCGTGCCGTCCCGCAGCCAGCAGCTATTTGAGCGCGCCTTGCGACACGAAGCAGGGGCTTTACCCAAATCGTGATCGCGAATCGGAACTACCCACAACTTAATGAGTGGTTCACCAAAATATCGCTTTACACACCCCGACCCGCACAGGCACCATATATGGTAAGGGCCCGCGGGTTCCCCGCAGACCCTTGAGCAGGCAGCAAGCGCTGGGGGCGGAAACACTCACCGACGCATTAACCAAAGAGGTGGCGGCATGGCCCTGTCCGAGCAGTATCTGACCGATGAATTGCATCCCATCGACCTTGTCGAGCATATCGCCGCGCACAACGAATGGGATTTCGACCGCATCACCGACGACCAGATCGCGATGGCCGTCGAAGGACAGTGGCGGACCTATTCCATCACGCTCGCCTGGTCCGACCGGGACGAGACGCTGCGCATGATCTGCACCTTCGAGATGGAACCACCAGACGCGAAATTGCCCGCGCTGTACGAGGGCCTGAATGCGATCAACGACCAGTGCTGGGCCGGAGCCTTCAGCTATTGGGCGGAACAAAAGCTGATGGTCTACAAATACGGGCTGGTTCTGGCCGGGGGCAATATCGCCAGCGCCGAACAGATCGACACGATGATCACCGCGGCGGTGATGAGCTCTGAACGCTATTACCCCGCGTTCCAGTTGATGGTCTGGACGGACAAGACCCCGCGGGACTCCATGCAGGTGGCCATTGCAGAGGCCTACGGCCGGGCCTGACGCCCAGATGATGACCGACCGGACCGGGACAGACGCCATCACGCGGATCGACGTCCATCAGGGGCAGGCCGGTCAGGGTCAGGCTGGTCAGCGTCTTGGCGCTCAGGGCCGTTCCAGAATGTAATCCGGAACGATGCCCGCTTGTCGGCTGGCGCCATCGGCGTCTCCGCCCGCAAAGAACCCATAGCCAGAGATCAGCGCCGACGCGACGCCAGCGGCCTCCGCGCCCAGAATATCGGTGTGCAGACTGTCCCCGACCATCAGGATGCGGCCCTTGGGCGGACAGGGATCGAGACGGGCAAAGGCAAGGTCAAAGATATTGGTGAACGGTTTGCCAAAGAATTCCGGCACGACGCCGGTTCTGTCTGCAAGCCGATGCGCATACAGCCCCGGCTCTGTTGAAAACCCCTGTTCGCGCGGCGCCACGATATCCGGATTGCCGACGAGCACCGGGCGCGGACGATCCGCGATTGCCGCTTCGAGCAGGGTTTGGCGCGTTTCCGTCCATGCGGCACTGCCAACCATGAGAAACCCGTCCACCTCTGCATAGGGCGCCGGATCTTCTTCCAGATAGGTCAGGCGCAGACCTTCGAGGTCGCCCAGCCCGGTACTGCGTGTGGCCATCAGACCCCAATGCCGATCCTCGCGTCCCTTCAACCCGGCCAACAGCGCCTTGCGGCTGGTGATCACGTCGCCCCCTGCGAAATCAAAGCCAAGCCGCGCGTATTTGTCGAGCAGCGAGGCATGGGGAAACCCCGCCGCATTGGACACCACAAGCACCTGCTTGCCCCTTGCGCGAAGCCCGGCAATGCGCTCTGCGACACCGGGGATCGCGGTTTCGCCGATATTGAGCACCCCGAAGGCGTCCAGCAGGAAGGCGTCGAAGCGGTCGGCGATATCGTCAAGGCTTTGTGCAAAGGCCGGCGTGTCCAGCCGCCTTTGCGGGGCGGGCAAACGGTGCCGCACGGCCTCGTAGGCGGCAAAGGCGGTATCAAGCGTCAGGTCGGTCAAATGATGGCTCCCCGTACCTTGGCGGACACCCATTCACTGATGACAACGGCCGCAAGGATCACAAGCAGGATCAGGCTGACCTGCGGCCAGGCAAGCACGTTGAGCGACGAGGACAGTTGCAGTCCGATCCCCCCCGCCCCGACAAGACCCAGCACCGTGGACTCCCGGATGTTGATGTCCCAGCGAAAGACGGCGATTCCGGCAAAGGCCGGCAGGATCTGCGGCACGATCCCATAGGCCATGACCTGCCAGCGGGACCCACCGGTTGCCGTGATCGCCTCGACCTGGGACACGTCTATTTCCTCGATCGCCTCATAGAGCAGCTTGGCGCAGAAACCGATGGAGCGGATCGCGATGGCGACCACCCCGGCAAAGACCCCCGGCCCGATGATCGCAATCAGCAAGAGCGCCCAGATCAACGAGTTGATCGAACGGGTGGAGACGATGATCAGCAGCGCGATGGGCCTGATGAACAGCGCCGAGGGCGTGGTGTTGCGGGCGGCAAGAAACGCCACCGGCACCGACAGGCACAGCGCAATCAAGGTGCCCATCGTCGCGATGTTCAGCGTGTCCCAGATCGGGCGGCCCAGCTGGGTGATGTATTCCCAGCGTGGCGGGGTTGCGCGGGTCCAGATATCATTGGCGATCCGCGGGGCATCCCACACGAAGAACCAGGTGGTGGACTCTGATATCCGCTGCCAGCAAAAGACAAAGATCGCGACACCGATCAGCCAGCCGACCCATCGGGTCAGGGACTCGGCTGTGGTGCGCTTGTGCCAGATCGGCGTTCCGTTGTGGTCCTGGACTGGCATTATTGCACCCTCGCGCGGACGACACCCGACAGGTATTCCAGCGCCATGACCACACCGATGATCAGCAACAGGATGGCCGCGGCCGTATCGTATTCGTAGCGGTCAAAGGCCGTGTTCAGGGTTGCCCCGATCCCGCCCGCACCGACCAGCCCAAGGATGGCGCTTTCGCGAAAGTTGATGTCGACGCGGTAGATGGACAGCCCGACAAGCCGGGGAATGACCTGGGGCTGGACCCCGTA